>CAKZJM010000147.1 GCA_936943315.1 uncultured Methylophilus sp.
AGCATCACATGCTCCAACTGGTCTAGCTGGGCTTTAATGGCGTGTTTAATCTGCGGCTGGTTATGCCCAAACAGATTCACCCACCAGCTACTCACCGCATCCAGGTAGCCCTTACCTTCACTATCAAACAGCCAGGCGCCCTCGCCCCGTGTAATCGGCACCAAAGGATAGCGTTCATGATGTTTCATTTGCGTGCACGGATGCCACACACTACGCAGACTGCGTTGCAATAAATCCTGATTTTCACTCATGGCGCTATTTTAAACCAAGCGCAAACCGCATGCTTGGTTTAAAATAGCGCGTTAAATCAAGTCGTTATCTTCACATGCAAAAAACCCGCAAACATCTCGAACTGCTCGCTCCGGCCAAGAATGCCGATTTTGGCATTGAAGCCATTAACCATGGTGCCGATGCCGTGTACATTGGCGGCCCGGCGTTTGGTGCGCGCGCCAAGGCGCCGAACACCGTGCAGGATATCGCCCGCCTGGTACAGCATGCACACCGGTTTCATGCGGAAGTGTTTGTGGCGTTGAATACCATCTTTCATGACAACGAGCTCGAAGGCGTACGCCAGCTGGTACATCAGCTTTATGACTCTGGCGTCGACGCGCTGATTGTGCAGGATATGGGTTTGCTTGAACTTGATTTACCACCTATCCAATTACACGCCAGTACGCAAACCGATATCCGCACTGTCGAAAAAGCGCAGTTTTTAGACCAGGTAGGGTTTAGCCAGATTGTACTGGCACGGGAACTGGATATCGCCACCGTCAGAAAAATCGCTGACGCCACCACCGCCAATCTTGAGTATTTCATTCACGGCGCCTTGTGTGTCGCCTTTAGTGGCCAATGTTTTATCAGCCACGCGCATACCGGTCGTAGTGCCAACCGCGGCGAATGTTCACAGGAATGCCGCCTGCCATATACGCTGGAAGACCAAAAAGGTCGCATTATCGGCAAAGACAAACATTACCTGTCGATGAAAGATAATGACCAGAGCGCCAACTTGCGCGCCCTGATTGCCGCGGGGGTGAGCAGCTTTAAAATTGAGGGCCGCTATAAAGACTTGCCGTATGTGAAAAATGCCACGGCGCATTACCGCCAGTTACTGGATGAGATTCTGGAAGAGATGCCTGAATACAGTAAATCCTCAGCCGGTCATGCCACTTACACCTTCACCCCGCAACCGGAAAAAACTTTTAACCGCAGTGCCACCGATTATTTTGCCAACGGCCGCCAGGCGGATATTGGCGCCTTTGATACGCCAAAGTTTGCCGGGGAAGAATTGGGCAAAGTACGCAAAGTGGGCAAAGATTTTATTGATGTTGCCACCGAGGTTGCGCTGCACAACGGCGACGGCGTGTGCTTTTTTGACGTGCACAAAGAGCTGGTGGGTTTACGTGTAAACACCGTGCAAGCACTCGACAAATACACGCAACGCTTATTCCCTAACGAAATGCCAGCGGATATCCGCAACAACACCCAGCTTTACCGCAACCGTGACCACGCCTTTATGCGCTTGCTGGAGAAAGACTCCGCGACACGCAAAATTGCACTGGATGCCGTGTTGTATGAGACGCGTGACGGCTTTGCATTGACGCTGACGGATGAACAAGGCTTTAGTGCCACTGCGCAATGCACAGCTGAAAAGCAGGCCGCCAACGACACACTCAAAGCAGAAACTTCGCTCAGGGAAAACCTGGCAAAACTGGGCAATACCGATTTTGTGGCCCGTGAAATCAGCCTGGAACTGACCCAGTTCTGGTTTTTACCCGCCTCTACCGTCAACCAGTTACGTCGCGACGCAATAGAGCAACTGATTGAAATCAGGACACTGGGGTATGAACGCCCCACATTAAGAGCCGCGGCAGAACCGCCCGCGCTCTATCCGCAAGACTCCTTAAGCTACCTGGCGAATGTCTATAACCAGAAAGCCCGTGATTTTTATCACAAGCACGGCGTCAAACTGATTGCCAGCGCCTATGAAGCCAACGAAGAGCTGGACGAAGTGCCGGTCATGATCACCAAGCACTGCCTGCGCTTTAGCCATGGCCTGTGCCCAAAAGAAGCTAAAGGCGTGATTGGCGTGCAAGGCACGGTGACCGCCGAGCCGATGACGCTGATCAGCGGTAACGACAGATATACGCTCAAATTTGACTGCAAACCGTGTGAGATGCATGTGATGGGCAAAGTGCGTAAACACATCCTGCAAATACCGCCACCGCAACCGATTACGTTTTTTGATAAACGCCCGGTATGAATGATGCCTGATGGGGAGCTTGAGACAGGATGAATGAATATACCTACCTGCTGAAAGTCGCGATTGCACTCATTGCGATTGTGAACCCCATCGGCTGCCTGCCTATTTTTATCAGCGCAACCAATGGCTGGAAAAAAGTAGAACGCGCCCGCACGGCTCGCACCGTGGCGATTACCGTCTTTATCGTGTTGACTGTTTCAGCTTTCATTGGTGAAAGCATCCTCGACTTTTTTGGCATCACCATCCCCTCGTTCCAGGTG
>CAKZJM010000148.1 GCA_936943315.1 uncultured Methylophilus sp.
ATAGACCTTGTTGCCGCGCGTGCCCACATACACATTGCCATTGGTGCCCAATGCCATTTGGCGCGCGCCAGGCACTTCTGCATAGACTTCAACATGAAAGCCATCGGGGACATGCAGTTTATTCAAGTTGGCGCGTACATCGTTGATATCTGCCCAGGCGGGAGTCGCCATGGTGGCAAACACAGTGCCTAGCGCGGTGCCGAAGAGGCTACTTATCAGCCCGGTTATCCGTTTGTTTTTCATTTCGATCATCCCTTTCTTTCAAACAATATTGCAATCAATTAAGTTGCATGGTGAGTCAGTGTAAGCAGTCGTGTGCGCCCTGCAAAGTTAAAAAATATGAAATGATTGCCTAATCCTATTTGCATATTGGTGATTAAAGTCATTCGCGCGTAAGATGAATGCCTAATTGTTTAGGGTTGGAGATAGGATGAGTAGTGGTGATTGCTGGCATGCACATGACCGGGACCGCACAATTGCGTTGCTCACTGCATTAACGCCCACAGAAGGCTTTACCCTGACGGCGCTCGATGGTGTCAAGCTCATGCGCTGGAATCGCGCTATTGCGCGTAGCCCGGTATTTTATGAGCCCAGCATTGTATTTGTGTGCCAGGGTCGCAAGATTGGCTACCTGGGGGGAGAGGTCTACCAATATAACCCGCAGCAGTTCCTCATCCTGTCGGTGCCTTTGCCGTTTGAAAGCGAGACCATTGCCTCGGCAGAAGAGCCTTTACTCGCCATCTCTATCCGTATCAACCTGTCCATGGTGTCAGAACTGCTTTTAAGTGTGGCGCCGGATACAGGGTTAAAGATCAATGGCAAAAGCGGGATCAGCTCGACGCCACTGGATATGCGCTTATCCAATGCAGTGGTGAGGTTGCTGGAATGTTTGCAATCGCGCGCAGAAGCCGCCGTACTGGGGCAGGCGATTATCCGCGAGATTCATTACCGCATCCTACAATCTTCACAGGCTTCAGCCATTCTGGCGGCCCATAGCACGCATCACAATATGGGCAAAATCAGCAAGGCCTTGCGCCTGATTCATGCCGAATATGCTAATGAGCTCAATGTCGACAAGCTGGCAGCTGAGTCGGCCATGAGTGTGCCGTCTTTTCATGCGGCTTTCAGGGATGTGACGGCGACTTCTCCTATCCAGTACCTAAAGAAAACCCGCCTGCATAAAGCGCGCTTGCTCATGGTGCAGGATGGCCTGAGTGCCATTTCGGCGGCCAGCCGTGTTGGCTATGAAAGCGCCTCACAATTCAGCCGTGAGTTTAAGCGCATGTTTGGCAAAAGCCCGATGGAAGAGGTCAGCGCAGTCCGCACTGCATTGATCACCAGCCCGAGTGCCGTCACCGAGCGGTATGCGGCTGAAGAATATGTCACTGTTCAACAATAATGCACAAAAAACCGATTTGCCTGTCTGATCAGTGCGGGTAAAACAGAGCATTAGGCAAGCATTCCATAAAAGCAGGCAATCCCGTTTGCCATGAATTCTTTTAGACTCACCTAGGGCCTGTTAACGCTATTTCAGTTGCCGCTGCTGGAGAGCATGTATTCGTTACGCAAGGCGAAAAGAGCGCAGTGTCGCTGGCTACATAAGCGATTGACAACGTAGCGAAGCGAATAAATGCCTCCAGCCCGCAGGGTTACCTTTGTCATCAGCGCTCTCCGCGTTGTTCGGCGCTTGTTGGGAATAACCAAACTGCGCTTCTCACACCTTGATA
>CAKZJM010000149.1 GCA_936943315.1 uncultured Methylophilus sp.
AGGTGCAAAAGCCAGGGCGACGAACACCTCAATTACCGGGGGCAAGGTAGCACCAACCGTATGGGGCAGTGCGGCCAAGTCGCCAGAAAAAAGGCCGGCGCCCTCGAGCAAACCAGCACGTAGTCGAGCAGAGAGTGCTGGCAGTGCCAAGCCGACTGCAGGCAAATCCCGCTCGGCCAAAGAGAAGGGGCGTCATTCAACCCAAAAAAATAAAGGCAAACCTAAAGCAAAAGCCCGATAATACTGGCTGAGGCAAGCTTATTGCCTGGCGTCATTCGCGTAGCGAGTTGCAATGTGCGCATTGTTGCTGCTACGCGATTTGTGTTTTATCTTTTGCTGTAAGTAGGCAAAAGTCATCAAGAAAAATTAGGAGTTACTATGTCAGAAACCCGCATTCTATTTGGTTTTCATGCGGTGTTGAGTCGCATGCGTCAGCATGGCAGCAGCATTCAGGAAATTATTATCGACCAGGAGCGTGTGGATGCACGTATGCGCGACCTGCTCGATATGGCAAAAGCGCAAAATATCCGTGTGATTCAAGCCGAGCGTCATCGCCTGGATGGCTTTATCGGCGCACATGGCCGTCATCAGGGCGTGATTGCCCGCGTGGTTGAAACGCCCATGCCTTATAAAGATATCCACGATGTTCTGGAATCTGATCTCGATGAGCCGCCTTTTTTCCTCGTGCTTGATGGTGTGCAGGACCCGCACAACCTGGGCGCCTGTTTACGTGTGGCAGATGCCATGGGCGTGCATGCCATTATTGCGCCTAAAGACCGTTCAGTCGGTTTGAATGGCACCGTGCGTAAAGTGGCCAGTGGCGCAGCAGAAACCGTGCCTTTTATTGCCGTGACTAACCTTGCGCGCACCCTGCGCGAACTGAAAGAAGCAGGCGTGTATATTGTGGGCACGACCATGGATGCCCCCGGTAGCCTGCACAACACCAAGCTAGAGGGGCCGATTGCTTTAGTGATGGGCGCCGAGGGCGACGGCATGCGCAGGCTGACCCAGGAAACCTGTGATGGCCTGATTACCATCCCTATGTTTGGCTCGGTACAAAGCCTGAATGTCAGTGTGGCCAGCGGGATTGCTTTATATGAAATCCGCAGGCAGCGCGTATTAGCTGGCGGTAAAGCTTAACCCGGCGGAATACGATGTTGACCTTAAGTGATTTGTGGCAGCAGTTACGCCAGCAGTCCCGGCGGCTATGGCTGGGGCAAGCGCTTGCCTTCCTGGGGGCGATGGTGGCGGTGCCCATTCCATTGCTCATGCCATTGCTGGTTGACGAGGTGCTGTTGCGGCAGCCGGGGAAGCTGACGCAGATCATGTCGTGGCTGTTGCCGCATGACTGGTTAGGTCCGGTCGCTATCATTTTAACGGTCACGCTCATGACCATGAGTTTGCGTCTGGGCAGTGTGCTGCTCGGGGTGGCTACGACGCGCATTTTTGTTGGGCTGTCCAAGCAGGTCACTTTAGGCGTCCGCCAAACCCTGCTGGATAAACTCTCGCGCATCCGTATGCAAGTGTACGAGAGTTTGGGCGCAGGGCAGGTCACCGCGCGCTTGCTCACGGATATTGAAACCCTGGACAAGTTTTTGGGTGAAACCATTGCCAAAGTTGTTGTCGCAGTGCTCAGTGTGATCGGTGTGGCCGTAGTGCTGTTATGGATGCACTGGCAACTGGCACTGATCATCCTGTTGCTGAACCCGTTTGTGATCGCGCTGACTATGGTTCTAGGCAAGAAGGTCAAAGCCTGGAAGCAACGCGAAAACAGCGCGTTTGAAACGTTGTCGCAATCCGTCACTGAAACCCTGGAAGTCATGCAGCAATTGCGCGCCAGCAATAGCGATAAACGCTTTCTGGATAAAGCGAAGCAGGCGGCTGAAGTGGTGAGGGAAGCGGCGACGGCCTCGGGCTGGAAGTCGGATGCCTTATCGCGTTTATCGTTTGGCGTGTTCCTGTTTGGCTTTGAGATTTTCCGCGCCGTAGCCATGCTGATGGTTGTTTTTTCCAATTTGTCCGTCGGGCAAATGATCGCTGTGTTTGGCTATTTATGGTTCATGATGGGCCCCGTGCAGGAGCTGCTGTCGGTGCAGGTGTCTTATTACGCGGCCAAAGCGGCGCTAGGCCGCATTAACCAGGTGCTGGAGGCAGACGAAGAGCCGCATTATCCTGCCCAGGTACAGGCTTTTTCCAGCCAGGTCCCTGCGGCCATCACTTTGCAGAATGTCACATTTGCCTATGGCGAAGGCGATCCTATCCTGGCGCAGGTGTCGCTGAACATTTCACCCGGCGAGCAGGTAGCTTTAGTTGGGGTGTCTGGCGCGGGCAAATCTACCTTGGTGCAACTCTTACTGGGGCTATATGCGCCCAATCATGGTCAGATATTGTTTAATGGACAAGCCATTGAGCAATTAGGCTATGCGCAGGTGCGGGAGCATATTGGCGTTGTGTTGCAGCACCCCATGCTATTCAACGATAGCGTGCGGCAAAACATGAGCCTAGACCAGCCTTATGCAGATGAAGACTTGTGGCGAGTGCTGGAGGTGGCGCAACTGGCGCAGTTTGTCCGCGACTTGCCGCAAGGTCTGGATACGCCTTTAGGCCGCAGTGGCGTGCGTTTGTCTGGTGGCCAGCGTCAGCGCCTGGCCATTGCCCGCATGATGCTCAAGCAGCCACAAATCGTGATTCTGGATGAAGCGACTTCGATGCTGGACACACACACTGAAGCCTTGCTACATCAGGCCATGCGTCAATTCCTGCGTGGGCGTACCACGATTATCATTGCGCACCGGTTATCCGCGGTGAAAGAAGCAGACCGCGTATTGGTGTTTGATGGTGGCCGCATTATTGAAGAAGGCGAGCATGACACCCTGGTGAATCTCGATGGCAGTGTTTACCAGCGCTTGTATGGGTCACAAACAGCCTGATTGAACAGGCTGTTGGCTTGGCAATGCTTAAGGCAGCCTGCTCACTTCTTGTCCAGGCTTGGCCGTTTCTCCAGCGCTGTTCAGCACATGCGTAATCTCACCCGTGCCGCCCAGTGAAACGCTGGTCATGCGGTGAAACTGAATATGCTCTCCGGCCGGGGCCTCAATCGCGCTACTGAGCTTGACGGTAGGGTTTTCATTAAAAAAGCAATAAATCCCCATACCAATGGCTTGATGGCGCGTCACCTGGTCGCCCACTTTGTATGAAGCAAAGCCGTTGGTGCTGCCATTCATCCAGCTTTTCTGGTCAGGCACATCATAAGGGGCTTCACTTTGGTAAAAGTAGACTGCGCCATTTTCGCCATTCCACACGGTTTGGTAGTCATGAAAGTGCTCAACAAACAATCCATACATAGTCACGTCATCGCCATTTACCACCATGCCATGCTTGGTCTTGTTACTGGCCCAGCCGATGCCGTTGCCGTGGTCACCGCGCCACACCCACAAGTTGTCACCAATCACGTGGTTGCTATGAATGACCACGCTATGTGTGGCGTTACCCACCGCAGCGCCCCCCACCCGGAAGAAGACGTCTTGCAAGGTGATGGGATTGGCCGCATGACTGACCGTGGTTTTGCGCTCGCCTACTTGCAGCAAGATGTCAGAGTTCTTTTCACCGGCATCAAATAAAATACCGCCAAGTTTCACGCCGTCTACATCGGCAACCGTCATGGCGATATTGCCAGCCACTGGCTCTAAGGTCGCAATGCCCAAGCCCAGAATAATCGTGTTTGGCTGAGTCACCTGTAACGTTTTATCCAGTTTATAAATACCGGGTGTCAACAACAGGTGCTTTCCTTTTTTAAGGGCTGCATTGAGGCTGTCGGCGTTATCGGTGGCTGGTTTGGCAATATAAAACTGGTCAATCGGGACTGATTCGCCTTGGGGGTGTTTTTCTTGCCACGAAATGCCTTGGGTATTGCTGCGCAAGGCAGGGACAAATACCTCATAAGCGCCTGCCTGGTTGATTGTCAGAAATGGTTTTTCGCGAACCACCGGGGTCTCTTCAACCACGGTATATGGCGGGTTTGGCCAATGGCTGCCATCTGGCGCATTTTTCACGCCGACAAAGACCATATTCCAGTTTGCATTGGTCCAGCTTCCCAAGGTGGAATTCCGCGTCAGCCATTGTTGTTGCGTGCCTGAGTTGATCTGCTGGTCAATCAGGCTGTCTGCAATAAACCCGCCACTGGACCAGCCGCCGTTATCGTCGAGCAGCATATTGCCGCGTACATGGAGACGGCGTAAAGGCGCTGCCTGGGAGACTGCCCACTGCATGGTGCCGTTGTCTGGTGTCACTGAAAGGTTTTCGACGCTGCGCCAAAAGTTTTGTGTCGCATCTTCTTCATGCCAGGTGGCTTTAACTTCAATGCCGCCTTGCAGCATGACATCATCAGGATGCTGGCCCAAGCCTAGCAGTTGGGTATAAAACCCCAGCCTGATTTTGTTATGGTAGACGCCAGGCTTAAACAGTACGGCATAACGCTCAGGGCCAAACTGGTTACTTTCCTGCTGTTTGTATATTGTGTCCAGCTTGTTCTGTATGTCTTCAGACGGCATGCCAGCATCCAGAATGATCACATTCTGACCAAAGTCCGGCATGGAGATTTGTACTTTTTGTGCTTCTGTCTCCTGGCAGCCCAGCAGAAAGAGGGCGGCGAAACCAGTGCCCAGTGTTTTAAGTGAGGGTGCGGTGAGGCTGAAATAATCTGGCAAAAACGAACGCATAGAAATGTAGTTTCCAAGAGTAATCATTTATACATGACCGCAATAGCGCGGATGAAATTCAACTTTTTTCATGAGCCATAGCCTATTTCGCTTCAGTATAGACTCAACATTAGCCTAGTTTCAGGGTGCTTAAAGTGTCACGGCGCACCCGTCCCAGCAAGGCTGCATCGTCAATCAGAGACTCACCAAAAGAAGGGATCAGCGATTTGAGTCCTTCTTGCCATGCACCACTTTGCATACGAGGGCCAAAGCAGCGCTGCATCACATCCAGCATGGCTTTGACACTGACCGACGCGCCAGGCGAAGCCCCCAGCAGGGCTGCCAGGCTACCATCCGCGCTGGCAACAATTTCTGTACCAAACTCCAGCTTGCCCCAGTGTTGATGGCAGCGCTTGATAATTTGAACGCGTTGCCCCGCATGCGCCAGCTGCCAGTCTTCGCCGCGCGCATCCGGTAAAAATACTCGTAAAGCGTCCATGCGCTGTTCGTGGCTCTGAAACACTTCTTTAATCAAGTATTTGGTCAAGTCTAAATTGTGGCGGCCTGCGCCCAGCAAGCTTTTGAGATTTTTGAGCTTGACTGATTTAGCCAGGTCAAAACGCGACCCCTGTTTGAGAAAACGCGTGGTAAATCCGGCGTAAGGCCCAAACAGCAAGGCAGGCTTGCCTTGTATCATGCGCGTATCCAGGTGTGGCACTGACATCGGTGGCGCACCTACGGCGGCCTGGCTATACACTTTTGCGTGATGGGACTGAATGAGCGCTTGATTATTACAGATCAGCCATTGACCACTGACCGGGAATCCACCGTAACCATGGGCCTCGGGAATGCCGGATTGTTGCAGTAAGGGCAGGGCGCCGCCGCCAGCACCTAAAAACACAAATTTAGATTGATAGTTTTGTGTGTGGCCTGAGCTCAGTTCTTGTATACGTACTTGCCAACTGGTTTGTTCACGGTGCTGGTGCTGCTTGAGTTTGGTGACGCGCGATTGCGTGAGCAAGGTAAAGTTGGGGCGCGTTTTGAGGTAAGCAACTAACTGGCGTGTCAGCGCGCCAAAATTGACATCTGAACCATGTGCCACGCGTGTGGCTGACATGTTTGCGGCAGCCTGGCGGCCTGACATCATGAGCGGAATCCATTCATTCAAAGTCTCCGCCTGGTTACTCCATTGCATCTCGGCAAAGAGTGGATGTGACTGGAGTAACTCAAACCGTTTGCGCAAAAACGCGCCGTCTTCTTCGCCCCAAACAGCGCTCAGGTGAGGTACGCGCTGGATAAAGTCTGCTGCGTTTAATACGCCTTCTTTTACCAGGCTGGACCAACATTGCAAAGATACTTCAAATGCCGCATTAATTTCTAACGCACGGCGGATCTGGACATCGCCATGTTTGTCTTTAGGTGTGTAATTGAGCTCACAATAACCAGCATGGCCTGTGCCTGCATTGTTCATCGCATCCGAGCTTTCGAGGGCCACATCGTCCAGTTGTTCTACCATGCAGATATGCAGGCTTGGGTCGAGCCGATGTAGCAGAACTGCCAGCGTAGCGCTCATAATGCCGCCACCGACCAGCAATACATCGAGATCAGTTGTTGCCATGGTGTGTGATTCCCCTGTGTTGAGGCGCCTGGATGTCAAACGCACAATCATAATGCCGCCGCGCATTATAATATAAATCGAAAAACACGCCGCATTGCGCGCTGCCAGCCCAGTCTTTGAATGCCCGCATTGCACAGGCGCAAACTTGTCAATCACAGGCTTTTGCGGTAATCTCTAGCATTGATCATAAATGATTAAAACCAGAAAAAAACGAATCCTGACTTGATGTTAGGGCGAGGGTTGCGACAGTCTCGCAGTGAGATTGCCGCAAGGGCGCCCAAAGTCGGATCACTCAATTAGGACACATACTCGGGGTGCTTATGAAAAATCCACTGGAATCTGTGACAGGCTCCATCATTTCAGGGTTAGTCTTGACTCTGGCGCTGGTTTTTTTCCTCAAGAATTTTATTGTGGCTGGAGGCTAGTCATGGAACTGCTACCGGCACTCGCCCGATGGATACATTTTTTGGCAGGCATTACCTGGGTAGGCCTGCTCTATTATTTTAACCTGGTGCAAATGGCAGGCCTGAAGGCCGCCGCAGCCGACGGCACTGCCGCAGGGATCAACAAGCATATCGCGCCACGCGCGCTGTTATGGTTCCGCTGGTCGGCCGTCGTCACCTGGCTGGCTGGCGCGGCTTTGCTGGGAGCACATTTTACTGATGCTTTTGCATTGCGAAATGGCTTTGAACTGATTGGCATGGGTGCCTGGTTGGGCACCATCATGCTCTTTAATGTCTGGGTATTGATCTGGCCAAACCAGAAAAAAATTCTTGGGTTCGTCGTTGCAGACGATGCGGCCAAAAATAAAGCGCGACGCGTGGCCATGCTGGCCTCACGAACCAATCTGGTACTCTCCTTGCCTATGCTGTTTTTCATGGCAAATGGCTTGAGTCATCGTGCGGTATTAGGTTTTTAGCGGGTTTAAGGCGTCTACGGCGGCTTAAGCCGCCGTTTTTGTTTTTTGATAAAGGGTTTGAAATGTCTTCAGAGCACTTAATGAACACCTATGGCAGGCAGCCGGTGACTTTTGTCAAAGGCGAGGGCGTCTGGCTCACAGACACTGCCGGTGATCGCTATCTGGATGCGTTGTCTGGCGTGGCTGTGAATGGCCTGGGACACGCCCACCCCAAATTTGTCTCCGCCTTGAATGCGCAGATTGCCAGATTGATTCATGTGTCCAATATCTACCAAATTGCAGAACAATCTGCACTGGCCGACAAGCTGGCTGAGCTGTCAGGCATGGACCGCGTGTTTTTCTGTAACTCCGGTTGCGAGGCCAATGAAGCTGCGATCAAACTGGCGCGGTTATATGGCCACAACAAAGGCATTGATCATCCTGAAATCATTGTCATGGATCAAAGTTTTCACGGCCGGACCATGGCGACCTTGTCTGCCACTGGCAATCGCAAGGTGCAATATCGTGCACCATTCGAGCCGATAATGCCAGGTGTGGAGTTTGTAGAGTTTGGGGACTTGGAGGCATCACAAAAGGCTATTCAACCAGGTAGAACTGCAGCAGTTTTTGTTGAACCCGTGCAAGGTGAGGGTGGTATCCATATTCCTGCCAGCCTCAAAGGCTACATACAAGGCCTGCGTGAAATCTGCGATGCCAACGGCTGGTTGCTGATGCTGGACGAAGTGCAGTCTGGCATTGCCAGAACCGGTACCTGGTTTGCTTTTCAGCATACCGGTATTTTGCCGGATGTGATGACGCTGGCGAAAGGCCTGGGTTCAGGTGTACCGATTGGCGCCTGTGTCGCCCGTGGTGTGGCGGCTGAAACGTTCACGCCTGGCAAGCATGGCTCAACCTTTGGCGGTAACCCGTTGGCGACCGCTGCCGGGTTGGCGACGCTGGACATTATTGCCGAAGAAAAGCTGCGCGAAAATGCACAAACGGTCGGCGATTACATTCGCCAGCAGTTTACCGAATCACTAAAAGGCGCATCAGGCGTCGTCAATATCCGCAATGCGGGCATGATGATAGGCATTGAACTGGACAAACCCTGTGCTGATCTGGTCAAGCAGGCGCTCGCGGCGAAGCTGCTGATTAACGTGACTTCTGAGAAAGTAATCCGGCTATTGCCTCCGCTGGTCATGAGTAAACAGGAGGCCGATGAGCTGGTCAGCAGATTGACGCCACTGATATTGAATTTTTTAAAGGCAAGCGCTTGATCGAACAGGCGCCCAACATATGATGAGTATCAAACACTTTTTGCAGTTTAATGACCTGACCCGCGACGAGATCGAACACATTTTTCATCGTGCCAAATGGATTAAATCGCAGTTTAAAGACTACAAACAATACTGGCCGCTGGTAGATCGCACGCTGGTCATGATTTTTGAGAAGGCCAGCACACGTACACGCCTGTCATTCGAAGCCGGTATGCAGCAGCTGGGTGG
>CAKZJM010000150.1 GCA_936943315.1 uncultured Methylophilus sp.
ATCCGTCTTGCGACAATCATATTTCTACAAAGTGCACGAAACCTCATATAGTGGCGATGTACTCCAGCAGCAAGTATCACGGATGCCGCTAAAAATGTAGATGTTGCCAAAAATGCAATAATCGTTGATTGATTGGAGTGCGTTACTGGTTGAATTTTTTCTATCTGAGAAAGAGAAAAGTAAATCCCGGCACTAGCAATTGCGACAAGGAATGCAGATGATTTGAGTATGTCATCTGCAATATCAATGTCACCCTGCTCAGTTGAAATGGCAACATCAAGTGAAGCCCGAAGAGAGTCAACTGTGTTCATACTTATTGATTAAATCATTGAATTTCATTTATCTTCATTTGGTTTGTGTTGTGCAAAAAAGCAGTTTAACGGTTACAGAATGTTTGCATATGTTATTCGACTTTGCCTATTGTTGGATCTGGTGGTCCAACGAATAATGGTGAGTCCGACTTATATGGAACACGGCCTGCAGGAACAAATTTCGCGGCTGGATCTAAATGAAGGTCTTGATCATCAAAAAATACGTGAGCTCCAAACGCCTTTACAACCTTCGCTTTCTCAACACCACCCAAAAAGAAAATTTCATTAGCATAGATACCCCAATGTCTTAAAGTTTTAATAACGCGCATTTCAGCTGGAGCACTTCTTGCAGTCACTATAGCGATATGAATCGGCGAGAAAGCAGTACTAAATGGAAGCCGTTGCTGTAGATTTGAGAGTTTTTGCAAAAGGGTCGCATAAGGACCTTCTGGCATCGGAATATCTTTTTTGCCATCTTCATTTGCATAAAATTCATCTATCCCTTTGGTCTTATATACAATTTCGCTGCTTTCATCGAAAAGCACCGCGTCTCCATCAAAGGCAATTCGAACTTGATCTTCACGAAGTGGCGCAAAGTCTATTGGTGGATCCTTCAGTATTGCCGCGGCACAGGTTCCAGCATCAATGACACGTTGAGCATCCCTAACATTTGTAGTTAAAAATAAGTCAACATCGAAAGCATCTAAATATGGAACAACAGACTCACCACCCGTGAACGCGTGTCTACTAATTTGTAATTGTCGAGATCTAATATTGTTGAATACACGAATCCCAGTTTCTGGACTATTTCTAGACATTACGACGACCTCAACCAAAGGCTTAGAGTCATCTGGTGCTTTATATTTGTTTAAAGCTAAAAGAGCTTTGACTAGATGCATTCCAGTGCCATCTGCAAGTGGTTCATCTTCTCTCGATAACATATAGGCGCGATATTCGGCGACAGCCGTCTCTCTATCTTCAGCAAATTTAGCTCTAAACACCGCATCTGCTTCCGCAAGATCAAACAAAGCTGTGGCAGATATTCCAATAACAAGTGTTTGTGATAGATCAAGCGGCATAGTTCTCCTTATTTAAGAAGCAATTGTTACAAGTTGGGTAGGATATGTCCTAGTTTTTGAGATTTGGTTTGAAGGTATTTAAGATTTTCTGAAGTAGGTTTTGTTATCAAAGGCACTTGCTGATGGATGGTGATGCCTAGCGTTTGCAGGGCTGAGCGTTTTTCCTGGTTGTTGGAAAGCAGGCGTATGCTGTTGATTTCAAAGTAGCGCAGCATGTCTGCCGCACTTTCGTAAGTACGGGCATCCACGGGCAGGCCGAGGGCGAGGTTGGCTTCTACGGTATCCATGCCTTGATCTTGCAGGGCATAGGCGCGCATTTTGTTGGCGAGGCCGATGCCGCGACCTTCGTGATTTTTTAAATACAAAATCAGGCCCTGGCCGGTTTCCTGGATCAGGCGTTGGGCATGGTGCAGCTGTTCGCCACAATCGCAGCGCGTGGAGCCAAACACGTCCCCGGTCAGGCATTCTGAATGCACCCTCACCAGCGGGTCGGTCGCCCCTTGTAAATCACCATGGGCCAGGGCGACATGTTCTATACCGTTGCGGCTGTCAGTGAATACGTGGATATCAAATTCACCAAACTGGGTGGGTAATCTGGCGCTTGAGGTATGGGATAAAAATTGCATGTCTGCGGGTTGTTAAAAGCTTAATGTCATATTGTAGCGGCTGCGCGCTTTTTAAAGTATCTCTGATAAATTTATCTCCATTGAATTGTGCTAGTGGCATCGTTGGCCGGATTTAAGCTTGAATTAAGGTGGTTACTGTTAAACTTTGGTCATGCCAAGCGTTTTTCTGGAGTGTGTTCGCTATGTTGAGGTCTCAAAGCCGTCTTTGGATGTTGTTTGCTACGCTCGTCGTATTGATCACCGCATTGTGGTGTATGCCGCAAGTGAATTCAGGTGAAAGTCCTTCTAACGCCTCCCGTCTCTCTGCCAAGGGAGAGATTATGAGCCTGGAAAAAATCTCACAAAAGGCCAAAACCTATAAACCAGGCGAGATTCTGGAGGTCGAACTTGAAAAGAAACATGGCCGTTATGTGTATGAAATTGATATTTTGGATGCCGGTAGCCAGGTGTGGGAGCTAAAACTGGATGCCAAAACCGGGCAATTGTTGAAAATGGAGCAGGACGACTGATGCGTTTGCTGTTAGTGGAAGATGACGCCTTGCTGGGCGCCCAGACGCAGCAGGCACTCAAGGCGGCTGGCTACGCGTGCGACTGGGCGCAGGAGGGGATTGAAGCGGGCATTCAAGGTGAGCTGGAGCCGTATGATTTGGTCATCCTTGATCTTGGCTTGCCTGGCCGTTCTGGCCTGGAAGTGTTGGCCCAATGGCGCGGACAAGGGTTAGCTTTGCCCGTGATTGTGTTGACGGCACGCAGCAGCTGGCAAGAGAAAGTCGAGGCCTTCAACTTGGGTGCCGATGATTACGTGACCAAACCTTTTCACCTGGAGGAGTTGCTGGCACGTATCAGTGCGGTGCACAAACGCAGTGTAGGGGTGGTCAGCGGCAATCTCGTGGTTGCAGACTTGACGCTGGATGAGCATACGCAAACCGTGTGGCAGGGCGAGGCGGCGCATGTGTTGACCGGCACCGAGTTCAGGCTGTTGCGCTACCTGATGCTGCATCCTGGCCGCATTTTTTCTAAAACCGAGCTGACTGAGCATGTCTATGCTTACGATGCCGATAAAGATAGCAATGTGATTGAAGTCTATGTGAACCGCCTGCGGCAGAAGATTGGCGCCGATAAAATCCAGACCAAACGTGGCCAGGGATACGTCCTGGGGAGCGCAGCAGCATGAAGTCCTTGCGCAAGCAGTTATCCCTGGGTTTGACATTAAGCCTGGTGGGCCTGCTGACGCTGCAATGGGCGGTGGTGACTTTTACCATAGACCACTTGATCCAGTCGCAGATGACGGCGCGCATGCAACAGGAAGCCGAAGGCATACTCGCTGGCGTCACCGTCAATACGCGCGGTGAACTGGTGTTGGCACCGCATGTGATGACGGCGGGATACCAACGCCCTTTTTCCGGACGGTATTTTATTGCGATGCTGGACGATACACATAAAGCCCCGTCACGCTCATGGTGGGATGTCGAGATACCGGCCCACGCGCTCAAGGTCGGTGAAGAGCAGGTAACACATGTGAATGGCCCTGAATCGCAGCCCTTGTTGCTGCTGGGGCATGGCTACCGCAAGCAGCAACGTACCATCACGATTTATGTGGCGGAGAGCCTGGTGGAATTGCAGCAAAGCCTGCGGATGTTTCATTGGCTGTATGGCGTATTTTCAC
The DNA here is from genome assembly GCA_936943315.1 of uncultured Methylophilus sp. Classification (GTDB taxonomy): domain Bacteria; phylum Pseudomonadota; class Gammaproteobacteria; order Burkholderiales; family Methylophilaceae; genus Methylophilus. The sequence goes on from CAKZJM010000150.1 coordinate 3,683, forward strand.
TGCTGGGGTTGCTGGCGTTGCTGGCCTTGCAACGCTGGATTGTGGTCAATACGCTAAAGCCGTTGCAGCAAATTAAGGAAAGCCTGGCAAAAGTGGCCAGTGGTGAGTTACAGCAGATCAATGCCAGCGGCCCGGCGGAAGTGATGCCGCTGGTCAATGAGTTTAACCGTATCCTTAAAAGCACCAGCCAGAAAACCCGCCGCTCGCGGCTGGCAATAGGCAATCTCGCACATGGGCTCAAAACCCGGCTTGCGCAGTTACAGTTATTGTCTGGCGATGCCAATGCAGAAAATGATGCGCAGTTACGCCAACTAGTCCAAAGTTGTAGTGCCGAGATTAATCAGGATGTGGAGCGCGAATTAAAACGGGCACGCTTGATGGGCGATGTGTATACCAGCCAAACCACTGAGCTAGAAGTCGAACTACCCAAACTGGTGTCTACACTGCAAAAAATCTACAGTGAAAAGACCGTGGCGTTTGGCTGGCAACACGATGGCCAGACGCGGGTCATGATAGACCGTGAAGACATGCTGGAGTTACTTGGGAATGTACTGGATAACGCATTTAAATGGTGCCGCAGCCAGGTCAAATTGTATGTGTCCGTGCAGGCGGCGATACACATTATCGTTGAAGACGATGGCCCCGGAAGTGAAGCTGCCGAGTTGGCCACACTGTTGCAACGTGGTATGCGGATGGATGAGTCCAAGCCAGGCAGCGGGCTGGGGCTGGCCATCGTGCAGGATATTGTCCAGCATTATCATGGCGAAGTGACGCTTACTCATTCACAACACCTGGGTGGCTTGCGCGTGCACCTGACGCTGGCCACTGCATAAAGCAGGTACCAGCGTTGAGGTCAGTTTAAAACCAGTCGCGGTTAATGCTATTGACCTTACCTGTTTTGGCATCAATGTAAACTTCCCATTCGGCACCATTGCTATCCACAATTTCAACTTCGTAGTCCCAGCCTGAACGGAATTTCCTGCGTTCCAATTCCACTTCCTTCACCACGCCGGGTTTGGCCGCCAGTGCCTTGGTCTTGGCCTCTTCATGCGAAATCAGGCTAAATGCCTTGGCTTTTTCTTCCATTTTTTGTACGTCATCGTCATCATCATCGGCAAAAGCAGGTTGGCTGATGGCCAAACCAAGTAAAAGGCTGAGGATAAAAAGACGGCTATGGGGGCGAGTCAATGGGTTCATCGTAATCTCCGTGTGATTTATTGAGTCTTCACGATACCGGGCCTGCCTTAATTCAAGCTGAAAATCGGTCAGTTGGGCTTTCAGTTTGGTGAAAGCTTGATGAAAGTCTGATGTAAGGCAAGTGCGCTACAGTGAACACCATAAAATCCGTCCTAAAGGCGGCAACAAGGTAGTCTCAATAAAAGGAGCGTGCGATGAAAACAGTTAAATTGTATTGCGTATTGGGTATGGTAACGTTGGCTTTTGCCGGGTCAGCCTGGGCTGATCAGCCTGCGACTAATCAGAATGTGGCAAAAAGGCCAGTTGTCGGCCAGGCTGCCCAGCCTTGGGAAGGCGCAAGTTTGCAAACAGATAAACAACCAGCGGCACAGCAGGTCGCAGAGCAAAAGCAGCAGTTTCGTAAACAATTGAATCTGCAATATGCAAGCAAGCGCGCCTATGTAGAACCGCACGCTGCTGAATAGTGCGGAGTTATGAAGTGTAGCCCGGCAGTTGCAGGTTGGGGCGGTGTTGTTTGAGTTGGGTAAACAGCCAACGCGTTTCGAGCAGTATCCAGACACGCAGCATCGCTTCCATCGGGTCAAACGGCTTGGTGAGAAAGTCTTTGGCCCCCAGCGCCAGAGCTTTGCGGCGGGTTGCAATAGTGGCATCTGCGGTGAGCACCAATACCGGCAGGTATTCATGCTGGCCCACATGGTGTGAGAGCTGATCCAGCACGGCAAAGCCGTCCAGCACAGGCATCATTAAGTCCAGCAAAATCAGGTCTGGCTGAAAAGCGTTGACCAAATCCATGGTTTTGGTCGAGTCTGTGGTACTGATGACCTGTTCAAACCCCTCTTTAGTCAGTAGCTCTTCCAGCAGCCTTAAGTTGGCCTCTGCATCGTCAATAATCAATATTTTCGAGGCACGTAATTGTTCAATATTCATATGGCTGACTCTGGTAATAATTTTAATATTAGCTGGTTGAATGCCGCCACATTTAGCGGTTTGGTAAAGTAGTGCGTAATCCCAAGCGCATTCAACCGTTGTATGGTCTCCGGCAGCGCATCCGCACTCAAGATCACAATAGGGATTTGTTGCAAGTCAGCGCGGCTGGACTGGATATGCTGTATCAACGTTTCTCCAGAGCCGTCCGGCAGGTTGATATCCAGCAGTAATAAATCCGGCTGCATATCACGCAGCCACACCATGGTCTCCTGTATGCTGGCTGCCAGATGCAGTTTAAGGTGCCGGTGCTTGCTCATGATCGCTTCGATCAACGCCTGGTTGCTGTGATTATCCTCCACATAGAGCACATGGCGTTTCACGGCTTGAGACGCGGTAGTGGTTGAAAGCGGTGTGGACTTATCGGTTTTATTCTCTGTTTTTAAAGTGGGCGTTTTGGCTTCCAGGATGGCCTCGGGCAGGCTGATCCAGAACAGGCTTTTGTCTTCAGCCACGCCAATCTGGCCGCCCATGGCATCCATTAACTGCTTGCTGAGCACCAGGCCCAGGCCAGTCCCTTCCGTCACCGTGCGTTCTGCGCCCAAACGGTCAAACGGCGTGAATAACCTTGAACGTAAAGCCGTCGGGATGCCCTGGCCCTGGTCCTGTACATCCACCCGCACATGCCCTTGCTGGCGATAAGCGCTAAAAATCACACTGGTGTTCTCCGGGCCATATTTCAAGGCATTTGCCAGCAGGTTTAATATCACTTGTAGCAAACGCTGCCGGTCTGCACGCACGGATAACCCAGGCTCAAAGTGTGTTTCTATAGTGATGTCGCGCACTTTTTCCAGTGGCTTCAAATAGTGGTAGGCCTCTTCGAGCAAGGTGTTCAAGGCAATCACCTCCATCGACATGCCGATATCGCCGCTCTCAATGCGTGAAATATCAAGCACTTCATTAATCAGCTTCAATAAGTGCTGGCCTGCATTGTGGATCAGCGTCGCACTGTCTTTTTGCCTGCCCTCGGGGAGGTCATTCTCCAAAATTTGAGCGAAGCCAAGAATGGCATTTAACGGGGTGCGCAACTCATGACTGGTGCGCGATAAAAAGTTGCTCTTGGCCGCACTGGCTTCTTCGGCTTCTACGCGTGCCAGGTGCGCTTCCTGGGCACTTTGGGTCAATAATTGTGAGGCGTGTTCCAGCTCACTCGTCAGCTCTCCCAGCTCATCCCGGCTGATGCTGGGCAAGGCCAGTGGTTCGCCTTTCACCAGGTGCACCGCGCTGTCCCGGATGGTTTTGACGCGCGCCACGATGGTTTGCGTAAATAGCCATACCCCAATCAGAGAGCCGACCACGCCCGCAATCACCGCCATCAGCGTGATGCGTAAATTGCGTTTGCGCTCATAAATCACTTCTTTTTTATCCTGGTTGACGATGGTCGATTCACGCAGGCTCATCTGATTCAGGTGCGCACGCAGCTGGTTCAAGGCGGCCCCCTGTGAGGAAAACTTGCGGATCAGTGCTTCGTCTGCTTCATCTTCGCTGTGACTGGCCAACACCGCCAGGTCATCCAGGTTTTTCTGCACCAAGGGGTGGATCACCTGGAGCAAATGCTGCTGGGATTTGTCATCGAGGTTATGTTCCAGCGAACTGAGCAATTGCGGCATGCTCTGCCGCGCACTTTCATAGCCTGATAAAAACTGGCGGTTACCTGTCAGCAGAAAGTCGCGCACGCCGGTAGAAGCTTCCAGTAACAAGGTTTGCAAGGTCTGGATATCTTGCTGGATTTGCAGCGCATTTTGCACGCGGTTTTCCAGCAAGGCGGCTTGTTGCTCGCTTTCAAAAATCAGCGCCAGCGAGGCCAGTAACACCGTTAACGGCAGCGCATTAAGCACAATGCCTTTGGTGGTCAGTGATAAATCCTGCCACAGGTGGTCCATGCGTGTGGTGATCCCGGATATGGCTTGATAGATCGCGTTCATGCCTTACAATCCATCGCTTTTAAACCCAGCCTCTACGGCCTTGACCGCAGCTTGCGTACGGTCGTTGAGGTCCAGTTTGCTTAAAATCCGCTCAATGTGGATCTTGACGGTGCCGGGTGAAATTCCCAGTTTTTGTGCCAAGGCTGCGTTACTGGCGCCTGAAGGCAGCAAAGCAAACACTTCGCGTTCACGTGGAGTGAGTTTTTGCATGTAACTGTCATCAATAACGCTGGCCGATTGCGCTTGCCCGTGCAGCGCAAAGCCTAGCAGCCCACACATACTATGCAACACTTGCAAACTGCTGGGACTGAGCGGATTGCCGGTAATCAGCCCCAGCAACCCCACTGCGCGCTGCTGGCAGGCAATAGGCAAATGGTAGTAATGCAGTGGCGGTTCTACATTGGCAGGCAAGGTCCACAAGCTAGGCACAAACTGTGAGTGCACCTCAAACTGTATGGGCTCTTTCAGCCACAATGCCAAGGCGCCCAGCATGGGAACGCGCGCCCCTACCGGGAAGGTTTTGCCGCGCTGGGCAAGAATCTTGAGAGCCCCTGCATGTTGTTGGCTAATGAGGCCGTGCTGGGCACCAAACTGCATGCAGGCTTCATCCAGCCACCATTGCAGGAGCTCTTCTGACCAACCGTTCATGAACAATTTTTGCCCCAGCCGCTCAAACAATCTGTCATGCGCAAGTTGTCCTTGCGTTTGCTTGAGCGCATTGCGCAAGGCAAACGCGCTTTCTGTCTGTGGAGGGCTGTCGTTCGGCATATGCCGTTTAGTATATACCGAACTACCTATATCGGTAGATTTTTTGTTGTCCCTACACGTGCAAAATGCAATCCATCGTGAATGCAATCACATTCACTGAAACAAGTGAGAGATCGAATTTAAAGGAGAAAGAATATGCGTAAAATCACTACTGTTATTGCCATTCTGT
>CAKZJM010000151.1 GCA_936943315.1 uncultured Methylophilus sp.
TCTGACTTGTTTGGCAATCGGTCCCAAAAATGCGGGACCCCATGGAATATTGGTTTCCGGGATAGTAAAGCCGACACTGACGCTCAGCATATCCAGACCGCGTTGTTTCCAGGCTTTCACCAGTTGAATCGACTCGGCTAAGGTTTCTTCATCTTTGCCATCATATTCAATCACCCCGAAGCGCGCAGTCAATGGCAGGTTTTCCGGCCAGACTTTGCGAACGGCCTCCAGTGTTTCTATGGTGAACCGTGAGCGGTTTTCGAAACTGCCACCGTAATTGTCTGTGCGCAGGTTGGAATGCGCAGAGGTAAAGCTTTGCCCCAGGTAGCCATGTGCAAAGTGGATTTCCAGCCATTCAAAGCCAGCATCCAGTGCGCGTTTTGCGGCTGCCACAAAGTCTTGCTGCACACGCTGGATATCGGCTACCGTCATTTCTTTGGGCACTCGCGGCAGGTCACCACCAAAGGCAATGGCCGAGGGCGCAATGGTTTGCCAGGCACGTGCATCATCTTCTGGCATATGGTCATCGCCTTCCCACGGCTTATTGGCGCTGGCTTTGCGCCCTGCATGCGCAATCTGGATGCCGGGCACGGCGCCAGCAGCCTTGATGGCCGCAGCAATCTCGCGCAGTTTTTCGGCTTGTGCATCATTCCAGATGCCCAGACATCCTGGCGTAATGCGTCCTTCTGGTGCGACACCAGTCGCCTCGACAATCACCAGCCCGCTACCACCGCGTGCCAGGCTGGTGTAATGCGCCAGGTGCCAGTCATTCACCACCCCGTCTTCTGCCATGTATTGGCACATGGGCGGGATCGCGATACGGTTTCTGAGAGTGACATCTTTTAATGTGTAGCTAGAAAACAAGTCAGCCATGGTTATCCTTTGAGATGAAAAAAGGTGAGTTCAAATTCCATAGTTCGAATATAATCGAACTATGGAATAATATCAAGCACTGTGATAAATTTTGTCTATGCGGCAAATCAAGCACCCCAATATCGACCAGATCGAACTGACAGACATCATGTATGCCCTGTCTGACCCTACGCGCCTGGAAATTGTTGCGCGTCTGGCCCATGCTGGCCGCAAGATGACCTGTGGTGAGTTTGACCTGAATCGCCCCAAGTCCAGCATGTCGCATCACTTCAAAATTCTCAGGGCCGCCGGGCTGGTCGAAACGCTGATTGAAGGCACCGAGCATATGAATGCGCTGCGGGTAGACGAGATCGAGCAGAAATTTCCCGGTGTGCTCGCCTCTGTGCTCAAAGCCCTGGCTTCATCCTGATTCTGGCCTCGCTGATGGCGTGGCAACACCATTGAACCTCCCTTTTTAAGGTGAAAGCTGATGCGTAATACAAAGATTTATTTATTGGCGACGCTGGCCGCCGTGTTTTGGGGCGCCAACTTCAACCTGGCCCGGCCAGTGCTGGCCGAAATGAGCCCATATATCGCCGGTGCCAGCCGTTATGTGCTGGCTGCGGCGGTGATGGTGCTGATTGTGTGGGCCAAAAAAGAGGGCATTCCATTCAAGCACTGGCAAGCCTATCTGGTGCTGGGTGTTGTGGGCGTGTTTGGCTTTAACCTGTTTTTCTTTTTGGGGATGGAAACGTCATCCGCTATCAATGGCGCCCTCATCATGGGCTTAAACCCCTTGCTGACTGCCATTCTTGGTTACCTGATACTGGGTGATAAACCCAGCAATCGCCAGCTGATTGCTTTCCCGATAGGCATCGCGGGCGTTGCCATCGTGGTATTGGGGGCTGGGGCACAACTGACCGTCTCTATCGGGGATGTCTATATTTTAATCGCCAACTTCAATTGGGCGCTGTATAACGTGCTCGTGAAAAAAATGATGCCGAAAGACGTGAGCGGGGTGGCCAGTACCGCCAGCATCATGACGTTTGGCGCCATTGCCTTGACCGTGGCAGCGGCCCTGCATGGCAATCCTATGGTCATGCCAACGATCACCGCAAGCGCGGCCTTATTGATGATGTCGCTGGGTGGGGGCGTGCTGGCTTACCTGTTCTGGAATGCGAGCATTGCGCAGTTAGGGCCCTCAAAAGCGGCCATCTTTTTAAACCTGGTGCCAGTGACGGCGATGGTGATTGCGGCCTTTGAACAGAGGCCGCCCAGCCATGTGCAGTTGCTAGGCGCTGCATTAGTGATCAGCGCTGTGACCTTCAGTTCTGTCTCAGCGGGCAGATCAACCTCAAATGGAAGCTCGCCGTCAGCGAGACGTCAGCACTAAGCCTCGCACGACGGAGTACTGGCTGCAATGCGTGACCAGCACGCTGGCGTCATGAGGATATGACGCTCACGTCCCGGTCATTTCTAAGGCTTGGACTGCCATCGGGTATTCTGCAGGCTTGCTGGCTACCGATGTTGGCATGTCGCTGGTCTCCAGTTTAAACTGTTGCACAGATTGACTGAGCTGGTGCGCTTGCTCGAGCAGGGATTCGGCGGCCGCGGCTGCCTCTTCTACCAAGGCCGCATTCTGCTGTGTGGTTTCATCGATGGTGCTCACCGCTTTATTGACCTGTTCGATGCCCTGGCTTTGTTCAAAAGAGGCGGCAGTGATTTCACTGATAATTTCAGAGACTCTCCGCACCGAACTCACCACTTCATCCATTGTTTTACCCGCGCTGCCAACTTGTTTTACGCCGTCATAAGTTTTATTGACCGATTCGGTGATCAGCTCCTTGATTTCTTTGGCTGCAATCGATGAGCGCTTGGCCAGGCCACCCACTTCATTGGCCACCACCGCAAAACCACGCCCTTGCTCACCTGCGCGTGCCGCCTCAACCGCTGCATTCAAAGCGAGAATATTGGTCTGAAATGCAATACCGTCAATCACTGCAATGATGTCTTCAATTTTTTGCGCACTGTCATTCATCTCCGTCATATTGGCAACCAGTTGCTTGACAAACTCGCCCCCTTTTTCCGCAACATCGGATGCATTCATGGCAACCTCATTTGCCTGTTTGGCGTTCTCGGCATTCTGTTTCACGATAGTAGACAGCTCTTCCATGCTGGCAGCCGTTTCTTCTAGGCTGGCAGCCTGTTCTTCAGTGCGCTGGGAGAGCTGGTTATTGCCCGCAGAAATTTCAGAAGCTGCGATA
>CAKZJM010000152.1 GCA_936943315.1 uncultured Methylophilus sp.
AGCGGTCGCCTGGCTCTCATTTTCTGAAGTGGATTCTTTGGCGAGCTGGCTGACACCCGCCGCAGCATTGGCGTCGGTGTTATAAGCCTTATTAAGTAACGCAGACACATTGCTTGCAATATTGGACACAGACATGGCGATGCCTTTTCAAAACAGAATGATGAATACAATACCCTGTATCTTGTTAACGGCATAGTCACAATAAACTTTAGAAATCCTTTCACTTCTCAGTTAGCCAGCGATTTAAGCAGCAGAATCTGTCGATGTCCGCTTAGAGGGCGCTGATTTATGGTAAGGTTTCAGCCTTGTCACACATCACTTTTTTTCTTGCACGTCATGAGCTCAATTCGCTATTGCATCAACGGTAAATTGATCAGCGGCATTACGCCTACCAATCGCGGCTTTGCCTATGGCGATGGTATTTTCCGCACCATGCGCTTGCTGGATGGTGAGTTACAGGATTGGCCTTTGCATTATCAAACCCTGGTGGCCGATTGCAGCAAGATCCAGATTGTTTGCCCTTCGGCAGAGTTGTTGATGCAAGAGTTTAAATACTTTATGGCGTCCGCGCTGGGGACTGACCAATCCTCCGGCATTATCAAAATCATCATTACGCGTGGGGATGGCGCCCGTGGTTATGCGCCTCCCGCCATTTGCGAGCCTACCCGCGTATTTATTCATAGTGCTTTGCCGGAGTATCCGCCAGAAATTTACAGCACAGGCGTTGCACTGTATACCTGCCAGACACGGCTGGCATCGCAACCTTTACTGGCAGGTATCAAGCACTTGAACCGCCTTGAAAATGTGCTGGCCAGGGCCGAGCTTAAAGACCCGCGTTTCTTTGACGGCATTTTGCGCGATTATGATGAGCATGTGATTGAAGGCGTGAGTGGCAATCTGTTTATCAGCAAAGATGGCGTCGTGATGACACCGCCTTTGGACAGGTGCGGCGTGGCAGGGGTGATGCGGCAAAAAATACTTGACTGGTATAAAACGCAAGGCCGCCCCGTCGTGACGACGACGCTGGTGATGGAAAACTTGTTGACGGCCGATGCCGTGGTGATTGTAAATAGCGTATATGGGGTGTTGCAGGTCACTCACATTGATGAGCAGGCCATTGCTACCAATGAGTGGGCCAGGGAATTAAGAGCGCAGTTGAATTATGTTGTTCATTAAGCAGTGTTTGAAATACTGGGCGGCGTTGCTCGGTCTCGGTGGGTTGGCGCTTGGACTCTGGATGGTGATTTTCATGATCCGGCCTTTGCCGATGGCTTCGGAAACCATTGGCTTGCAGATTCCGGCCGGTGCCAGTGTGCGTGGGATTGCAGATCAGCTGGTGGCCGCTGGCGTACTCTCCGAACCGTATAGTTTTTTGTTGCTGGTCAGGGTCACAGGCAGCGGTAGTCAATTGCAGGCGGGTGATTACGCCTTGAATACGCCGTTACAGCCATGGTCGTTGCTGGATATTCTCAAGCATGGCACTTTTGACCAATTCAAACTGCAATTAACTGAGGGTAAAACTTTTGCCGATTTCCGCCAGAAAATGGCGCAACTGCCAGGTATCCGCCACGATACCGTGATGTTGTCAGACAGTGAGTTGATGAAGCTGGTGAGTGGTCAATACCAGCATCCTGAAGGCTGGTTTTTCCCGGACACGTATTTTCTGGATGCGCAGAGCAGTGATATTGACCTTTACAAGCGGGCCTATCAGAAAATGGTGCAGCATTTGACCACCGCCTGGGAGGGCCGTGAGGCCGGGTTGCCATACCATTCGATGTATGAGGCGCTGGTGATGGCGTCGATTGTAGAAAAAGAAACCGGCGTAGAAGAGGAGCGCCCGCAGATTGCCGGCGTGTTTGTGAACCGCCTGCGTAAGGGCATGCGCCTGCAAACCGACCCCACCGTGATTTATGGCATGGGGACACGCTACCGCGGCAATATCACCAAAAAAGATTTGTTAACGGACACGCCTTATAACACTTATACCCGCAGCGGCCTGCCGCCGACGCCGATTGCCTTGCCGGGGCTGGCCTCTATACAGGCCGCCTTACATCCGGCCAAGACAAATGCCTTGTATTTTGTGGCCAATGGGCAGGGCAGGCATGTGTTTACCAGCTCTCTGGACGCACACAACCAGGCCGTGCGGGCCTATCAATTAAAAAAACACTGATTTACAGACAGGGAAGATGAGCATGGCGGGTTTGTTTATTACGCTTGAGGGCATGGATGGCGCGGGCAAAAGCACGCATATCCCCACCATTCTGCAATTGCTGGCGTCACGCGGCCGTGAAGTGGTGTCTACGCGCGAACCGGGCGGCACGCCACTGGGCGAAGAGCTGCGTGAGCTCTTGCTGCACCGCGAGATGCACGTGGAAACCGAATCCCTATTAATGTTTGCCGCACGTGCCGAACATTTGCAGCAAGTGATTTTGCCAGCCTTGCAACGGGATGCGATTGTGGTATCTGACCGCTTTACCGATGCGTCATATGCTTACCAGTGTGGGGCGCGTGGCTTGCCAGCGCATAAAATGCAGCAGCTGGAGCAATGGGTACAAGGCGAGCTACAACCGGATATTACCTTGGTGTTTGATGTGCCGGTTGAAGTCAGTTTGCAACGGCTGGCGAACGCGCGTACTCCCGATAAATTTGAAGCGCAAGGCGCGGAATTTTTTGCCAGATTACGGTCACAGTATTTGAGCAGGGCCGCGGAGTATCCGCAACGGTTCCGTGTGATTGATGCACACCGTTCACTCGAAGAAGTGAAGAAAACAGTTGAAGAAATAATTTTATCTTTATGATTAAAAAGGTTTATCTATGGCAGGATGCGCTGTATACGCAGTGGATGCAAGCGGGTGAAACCCGCCATCATGCCCTGTTGTTTCATGGCAAATCCGGCATAGGTAAGCTGGATTTCGCTCAGACCATGGCGGCGGGCCTGTTGTGTCTGCAACCTCAGCATGGCTTCGCCTGTGGGATGTGCGAATCTTGTCATTGGCTGTCAGAGGGGGCGCATCCTGACTTCAAGGAAGTGACTCCCGAGGATGACGACAGTGGCACTGAAGGCAGCAAAAAGAAAACGCGCAAGCGGCAGCAGATTCTGATTGACCAGATCCGTG
>CAKZJM010000153.1 GCA_936943315.1 uncultured Methylophilus sp.
GCCCAAACATGGATTTTCTTCTATGCCAGCCAATTAAAAAGGCCTGAAATCAGGCCTTTTTACAATTCTGCATAAAATTTATTCTACGCGCTTCCAGGTTTGCGAGCGGCCCAGGAGCGAAAAGCCAATAAATCCGCGGACTTCTAGCTCATTGCCGTTCGGGCTCAGGGTCATTTTGCATTTATAGGTTTTACCATTCTCGGGGTCCAGTATTTCGCCACTGTCGTAGACGCTGCCATTCGCTGTTTTCTTTAGGTGTTTCGCAATGGTCATGCCGATGATTTTCTGGCCTTTGCGCTCGTCGGTGCATTTGTCACACACCGCTTCACCCGTGTCTGTGGGCAGCAGGCCTTTTTCGACGACGGCATTGTATTCGCCGCCACTTTCTGCAATACGGACCAGTGACCTGGGTTTGCCGCTGTGGTCATCCGTGGTTTGCCACAGGCCGGTCAGGTCTGCGGCATACAAGGTAGAAGCGCACAACAAAAGTGCGGTGGTAAGCAGGGGTTTGATGAATTGCATGGCATGACTCCTTAATGGCTGAATAGCAGGAACAAACTTGCAAATTGCAGTAAGACTAACACGATGATGGCGGTGGTCGCCCATTTTTGCCAGGTGGCTTGTTGATGCTGTGAAGTGAGCAGGGCATCAATCCGGCTTTGCTGCTTACCCAGTTCGGTCTGGTTGCGCAGATATTGCTCAAATAACCGCGGCATTTCAGCCGCATGGGTCAATAGATAAGGTAACTCACGCTTGGCGGATTTGAGCAGGCTGCGCCAGCCAATTTGTTCGCTCATCCAGCGCTTGAGGAAAGGTTTTGCACTTTGCCAGAGGTCGATATTCGGGTCGAGTTCACGCCCCAGGCCTTCAATGTTCAGCAAGGTTTTTTGCAGCATGATCAGCTGTGGCTGGATATTGACCCCAAAGCGGCGGGACATCTGGAACAGGCTGAGCAAGGTGCGGCCAAAAGAAATATCCTTGAGCGGCTTTTCAAAAATAGGTTCGCAAATGGCACGCACTGCCGTTTCCAGGGCTTCGACATTGGTGTCCGCCGGTACCCAGCCAGACTCAATATGGGCGACAGCCACATCGCGGTAATCGCGGTTGAAAAATGCCAGGAAATTGCGCGCGAGGTAGTATTGGTCAGTCGGTGTCAGGCTGCCCATGATGCCAAAGTCTAGCGCGATAAACTTGCCTTTGTCTGGCCCTTCGGTGACGACCTGGATATTGCCGGGATGCATGTCGGCATGAAAAAAACCATCGCGGAACACCTGCGTAAAAAAGATTTCCACGCCCTCGTGGGCCAGTTGAGTTAGGTTGATGCCAAAGGCTGCCAGCGAGGCGGTGTCTCGCACCGGGATGCCAAACATGCGTTGCATGGTCATGACCTGTTTGCGCGAGTAATCCCAGTAAACCGTAGGGACCAGCAAGCGTCTATCGCTAAAATTGCGTCCCAGTTGCGCGCAGTGTGCGGCTTCCAGCGTCAAGTCCAGTTCATGCTCGGTGTGGCGGGCAAACTCATCGACGATTTCTTCTGGTTTGAGGCGGCGGCCTTCGCGAGATAACTTTTTAACCCACCAGGCCAAGGTGCGCAATAAGGCAATGTCACGGTGTATCGTGGCAGCAATGCCAGGGCGCAGCACTTTGACTGCGACCTGTTCGCCGCTATGCAGGGTGGCAAAGTGCACTTGTGCCACCGAGGCGCTGGCAACGGGCGTGGCACTGAATTCAGCATACACGGTCGCCAGCGGTGCTTCAAACGCCTCAACAATGATCGCCTCAACCTGTGCATAGGCAAAAGGCGGCACCTGGTCTTGCAGTTTGGTCAGTTCGTCAGCGACATCTGGCGGTAGCAAGTCGCGCCGAGTAGAAAGCATCTGGCCAAATTTGACGAAAATAGGCCCCAGTCTTTCCAATGCCAGACGCAGGCGGACCGCCCGTTTTTCTGGCGCATGGCGCCAGAAGAAAAGCGCGTTGAGCAGGTGATACATCATCCCCGGTTGTTCGTCGCGCACAAAAAAAATGTCCAGGCGATACCAGATCATGACGCCGATGATATGGAAAAAACGCAACCAATGCATTATGACTGGCTTTCAGTAGAAGTGTGGGCGGCAAGCAGCTTTTCTACGCGCTGTTGCAGCCTGTCAGTGTCTTCACGTAACTGGTCGACAGACCGGTTAAAGTGTTCGATATGGGTTTTTTTGGCAATGATGGGGCGTTCTTCTTGCCAGTATTCCACCAGCATTTCACCGAGGTTTTTAGCCTGGTTTTGCCAGCGCTGAAATTTTTCCTGCCCCAATTGCACCACCTGGTAAGCTGCAATGTCACCCACCACTTTGCTGAGGTCATCTTCAATATCCCAGCGGATGGCTGAGAGTATCTTGCCGACTTCCATGCCCAGGGTGGCATCGCCTTCAATTTTGATCAGGCTATGCGCCAGCGGGTCTTGCCGCAACAGGCGCATAGCTAGGCTGGGTGGCAGGTGTATGGTGGCGTCAGCGGTGGCTGAATCAGCCGCAATCGCCAATTCGCCGTGATTGAGAATGGTCAGCATGACTTGGCTGACCTTGAAGTCTATGCGCAGATTTTTGTGCGCATACGGCTGCAACAATGGGGCAGTCCAGCTGTTTTGCTGCATCAGGTGTTGCAGCACAAATTGAATCAATGGTTTAAACATGGCTTAGAGCTTGATGCCTTTGTGCAGGGCAACGACGCCTGCGGTCAGGTTGTAATAATCCACTTTGGCAAACCCTGCCTCCAGCATCATCTGTTTCAAGGTTTCCTGATCAGGGTGCACGCGTATGCTTTCGGCCAGATAGCGGTAGCTTGGCTCATCGTTGGCAATCCATTTGCCAAATTTGGGTAACAGTTTGAATGAGTAGGTGTCGTACAGCTTTTCAAGCGGCTGCCATACTTTTGAGAACTCGAGTACCAGCAAGCGGCCACCCGGTTTCAACACACGTTGCATTTCACGCAGGGCGACGTCTTTATGGGTCATGTTGCGCAAGCCGAAAGCGACGATCACACAGTTGAAGGTTTCGTCAGCAAAAGGCAGGATTTCTGCATTGCACTGTGTCGCCGGGATGCTGAGGCCCGCATCAATCATGCGGTCGCGGCCAACCCCCAGCATAGAGGCGTTGATGTCGGTCAGGATCACGGTGCCTGGGTTGACGGACGATTGCGTGCCTACTTTTTTAGCAAACAGGCGCGACAGGTCACCGCTCCCCCCGGCGATATCCAACACCTTGTCGCCCGGCCCTACGCCGCTCACATCCACCGCAAACCGCTTCCATAAACGGTGCATGCCAGCAGACATGACGTCATTCATGATGTCGTATTTTTGGGCGACTGAATGAAACACCTCGCCTACTTTTTTCTGTTTGTCTGACTCGGCGACAGTGTCAAAGCCAAAGTGCGTGGTTTTTTCGTGATCAGTGTTTTGCTGCATGTGTCGGTTCCTTGCGGGTGTGGCCAGCCATAGACAGTTTAGTCACATAGTCTTGCCACAAGCTTTCATAATGTTGTGCCAGGTAATACAGATAATCCCATGAATACAGGCCGGTATCATGACCATCGTCAAAGATCAGTTTGATGGCATAACGGCCCACGGGTTCAATGCCGGTGATATTCACATTTTCCTTGTCCAGTTGCAGCACTTCCTGGCCTGCGCCATGCCCGCGCACTTCGGCCGAGGGCGAATACACGCGCAAAAATTCACACGAGAGCATGCACTCCGTGTGATTATCAAAATGGATTTCCAGCAGGTGTGATCCCTGATGTAACTGGATCAGGGTAGGGGTCGGGCAATCGGGATGAAGACCGCTCATGGCATTGAAGAAACTCGTGAATTGAGTCGATAACTTAGTTATGCGCATGATAGCAGATGCACGCAGGCAGCGCATGAGGCTACATTGTTGTATCTTATGGTTGATAATTCATTTTATTTGTGAATTAATGGCTATACCTACATGATTTATTTGAACTTTTATTATTTCGTGATAGATTACTAAAAAAACAGACAATCATGAATAGGTTACCTTATAACTGTTAAGCAGGTCCTATGGAAAATAACAGACTGGCACAACAATTTGATTTGTACACACGCTGGCGTCAATCGATTGCTGATGTTTTGGGGGAGTATCGGCGCTGGCTCGCTGATAAGCAGCTCAGCGATGTGCAAATAGAAGAACGTATACAGCAGCAACTCAACCGCTTACGCGAAGATAAGTTAAACGTCGCCTTTGTCGCTGAATTTTCACGCGGCAAATCCGAGCTCATTAATGCCATTTTCTTTTCCGGGTACGGCCACCGCTTGTTGCCATCCGGTGCGGGTCGTACCACCATGTGTCCCACCGAGCTGCGCTATGACACTGGCAAGCCAGTCAGTTTGTCATTGCTGCCGATTGAAACCAGCACTCACCAGATTTCTATCAGCGAATACCGCCGTATGCCACAAGCGTGGTCTGCGGTCGAATTTGATGCGCATTCGCGCGAAAGCATGGTTGAAGCGTTTAAAGAGGTCAGCCGTACCCGCCGCGTGACCATAGAAGAAGCCCAATCTTTAGGGCTAT
>CAKZJM010000154.1 GCA_936943315.1 uncultured Methylophilus sp.
GTGGCACCTGCCAATCATGCTTGATGCGCAACCAGTCGATCAGCGCCTGATAGAGGCTGTCAGGTGCCATGGCGTAGCCAAAGATCGGGTGGGCCACTCTGGCTTGCAAGGCCCGTGTCACGGCTTCAGGCACGGCAAAATCCATGTCGGCCACCCACATCGGCATGACTTCGGGGGTGCCAAAGGTCTGCTGGCGGCCATCATATTTTAACGAGCCGCTGCCTTCGCGCGCGATGGGCTGGTCAAAACGGCTGGTCAACGCACGCGCTCCCACAGCGTCACTTCAGACAGCGTATGCTGGAATTTGTGGCGCGTTTCGCGGATCACAAAAGGAATCTCCACGGGTTTTTCCATGAGCTCAAAGTGTGCACCCAACAATGTTTTTAAGCCATCGAGCGTGGTGACATTCTCGCCATCCTGTTTGTAGCCGCCTATCCATTCTTCGCGCGGGGTGTGCTCTTCGAGCCAGGTGTAGGGCGAGGTGATCATCAATACACCGCCGATATTCAGGCGCTCATGAATGGTGCTCAAAAATTGGCGTGGGCTGTACAGACGGTCAATCAAATTGGCTGCCAGAATAAAGTCATAGCCGGTGAATTGCGGTTTGAGGTTGCAGGCGTCGCCTTGCCAGAATTCCACTTTGTCGGTGGTTTCGTTGAGGCCCAGGGCGCTCAGTGAGCGCTCCTGGTAACTGACCAGGTCACCTTCGTTGACCATGGTGTAGCGCAACACGCCTTGCTGGGCAATCTGCATGGCCAAACCAATAAAGCGCGCAGAAAAATCAATGCCGGTGACGTGCTCAAACTGTTTGGCGAGCTCAAAGGTGGCGCGCCCGGTGGCACAGCCTAAATCGAGCGCGGTGCGTTTTAGCTTGCCCTGCAAATGTTGCAAGGCGTAATCGCTCAAGGCTTTGGGGAAATTAGGCACGCCAAAATAGCTGTCGCCATAATGAAACTCGGCATATTCAGACAATTGCTTGTCAGATTCGTAATAGGCATTTTTGTGTTCTATGGCGGTGTCAGTCACAATATAACGAAACCCTGCATGTTGAAAAAAGTGGCGGCGAAAGGCATACCGCGAGTGTTTAATGGCTTCGTTGCCGGTTGAAATCCACGAGCCCCCTTTGATGAGGTTATGACGGCCATCATAAGTCGGCGTGGTAAAGTCATCGTACAGGGGATGCACTTTAAACCCATCAAACGGGAAAATCGGCGTTTCTGTCCATTGCCACACATTGCCCACCACATCGTATAGCTCACCTTGCGCAAACTGATTGACCGGGCAAGACGAGGCGCCGTGGTCTAAAAACAGGTTGGCGTGTGTGTCATTCGCAATCTGGTCGTCTGATAGCCCTGCATGTTCATACAGACTATACCACTCATGTTCGGTGGGCAGGCGCACCGGCTTGCCGGTGTGCGCAGCCAGCCAATTGCAAAACGCCTTGGCCTCATGATAATTGACTTCGACCGGCCAGCTCCAGGGCATGTCGACCTCTTCCGTCATCAGGCGCAGCTTCCAGCCGGTGGCCTGTTTGATCCAGAAGGTGGGGTGTTGGGCGTGTGTATAGGTGCGCCAGGCCAGGCCTTCTTCTTGCCAGTAGTCATCGGTCTGGTAGCCACCCGCTTCCACAAACCTTAGAAATTCGGCATTGGACGTGAGGTACCTGGCGGCTTCAAAGGCCGGACAGTCGGTTTTAAACTGGCCATATTCGTTATCCCAGCCGTAATAACCGTCAGACTTGTGCAGCACAATCTCACGTGCGGGGATGGACACCAGCGCGTTCTCAGGCGCGGCCACCTCTAGCGCAGAGGACGGTGCCTAGTCGGGCAAAGATTGCACATAGTGTAGGGCGTGCTGCCGGATCAGCACCGAGCTGGTTTCCAGGTGAATGCGCTCATGCTCTATACCCATTAAAATCGGCCACCAGGGGCTCTCCCAGCCGATGGGCAGTTGCAGGGGCAGGCGGCTAATCAGTTCGTCCACCACTGCGCGCACACGTGCGCGATATGCCTTTACTTCCGCTGGCGTTGGCCATTGGTAGTTTGCCTCGTTCACATCATCCCAGCCCATTTCATCCACGCCGATAGCAAACATGGACTCAAATTGCGGATTCACCCGCTCGGAAATCAGGCCAGCCAGTACCAGTTTATTCATAAAAAAGGTATGGGTATGGCCGTAGTAAAAAATCAGCGGATGCCTGAGTGGAATCGGCTTGACGTAATAGGCCTGGTCACTGGTGAGGGTTTCAAATAAGGCTTCGTAAATATCCGAAGTTTCATGAAAGTAGGCCCGTATCTGCTCACGGGTCACCG
>CAKZJM010000155.1 GCA_936943315.1 uncultured Methylophilus sp.
TGAGGCCAAACACCATGAGCAACTGCCTGGCCAGGTCGTTGATATCCGGCGAACCAGGCAAGCCTAATAACTTGCACACTTCCGGCAACTCTTCGTGGTTGATTTTGAGGATATCTGCCGCCTGCAAAGCCATGCGCACGCTGTCAGCGTCGTACCAGGGCGCGCGCAGGTTGATATCGCACAACACGGTGGCTGGCTGGCATTTATCCAGCCACTGCTGGGCCAAGGCTTGCATGGGCGCATGCCGCAACGCCAGCGAGCCAAAATACACCAGCCGTGGCGGATGTTGCTCCACCAGCGCCTCAACCGGCGGCCATTGCACATCATCGTAAGCCTGCTGATCGAGAATTTCAAACTGGTGGCCGCCCGCCTTCATGTGCACCATGACTTGCCCGGTGGGGAAAGTACCGCTTTGCTGCACACCAGCCGTTGGCAATCCGGCAGCCTGCATTTCGGCCAGGATACGTTCACCTAGCGCATCTTTGCCTACCGCAGAGACAAAGTGCACATCCAGCCCAAACGCGTGGCAATGCCTGGCCACATTATAGGGCGCACCGCCGATAACTGTTTGCTCGGGGAACACATCGCCCAGCACTTCACCCAAAATCATGATGGAATTCGACATACGCTTATCCTAATTTCAACAACCAACCCAATGCCATAAATGCAGGCAACAACCACAGAATAGACACTCGCACCCTTAACAGCAACCAAAGCGCCAGCAGCACCATGCCCGCAGCCATCCAGTCCGGCCCGGCGGGCCACACCACATGCTTACCTAGGGTGACTGCCAGGGCGACAATGCCACCCACTACCGCCGCACTAATCGCATTCAATGGCGCAGCCCAGCGCCACTGCTGCCGGGTACGCTCCATCCACGGCGCCCCCAGAAACACCAGCGCAAAGCTGGGCAAAAACGTAAACCAGGTGACCACGCCAGCGCCGATCAAGCCTGCCTGCCAATCTGGCATCGGCAACCCGGCCTGCCAACCGGCCACAAAGCCGATGTAAGTCACCACCATGATCAAGGGGCCGGGTGTACTCTCGCCCAAGGCCAGACCATCCAGCATTTGTGAGGCGTTTAACCAGTGAAAATGTTGCACACTGGCATCAAACACATAAGGCAACACGGCATAGGCGCCGCCAAAGGTGAGAAACGCAGCCCTGCCAAAAAACAGAGCCAGCTGGCTGAATACATGCGGCCAGCCATAGCCAAGCACCAGTATCGCCAATCCACCTAAGCCAAGCAGCGCGGCAATGACCAGCGTCCAAATGACCAATACCTGCAACCGGCCGCCACCTGCCGGTGCAGTATGGTCATCAATCACACAAGGCTCGTGGGCCTTAGAGGACGGATGACCCTGCGATGTTGGTGATTGGACTCGCCCAGGCAAATATTGTTGCATGAGCCAGCCAACCACCGCAGCCAACAGGATGATGGCCGGGAATGACACCTCCAGAGCATGCAGGCATAAGGCGAGTAAAAACATCCCCCATAACCAGCGGGCATGCAACACCCGGCGGGCCAGCCGCCAGGCAGCACTGAATATGAGCGCAACCACCAGCGGTTTCACGCCATACAACAAAGCCACCACCTCAGGCTGGCTACCCCATTGCATATACATCCAGGACAATCCAACCAATAGCGCAAACGCGGGCAAGATAAACAAACTCCCGGCGACGATGCCACCCCACACGCCATACAACAACCAGCCCATATAAACCGCCATTTGCTGGGCCTCAGGGCCAGGCAGCACCATGCAATAATTCAAAGCATGCAAAAAACGTGCATCTGAAATCCAGCGCTTCTCCACCACCAGATCCTGATGCATCAAGGCAATTTGCGCGGCTGGCCCACCCACACTGATGCAGCCCAAGCGAAACCAGTAGCCCCAGAATGCAGCCGGTGTCGGCCGTGCAGGTGCGGCGGGTGATTGTGTGATATGACTGGCAGACATGCCTACTCCCTTTCATAAAATCCATGCCTATGGCGGCCTGCGAAGCATAACAGGAAATTTTTTATCTTTTGTGTGCATTCTTGGCGTTCTTTGCTATAATGCGCGTCTTGCGATTCGGGACTAGCCCAAATTGCTGTTGGCCAGATAGCTCAGTCGGTAGAGCAGAGGATTGAAAATCCTCGTGTCGGCAGTTCGATTCTGCCTCTGGCCACCACCTCTTATCCGCCTTTCGGCACTTCTTGTTCTGGGTTTGTTGATGTCATTAAAACACTTAACACCGGATGAGCTACACCCCCTACTCAATGATCCATCATTGCTGCTCATTGATATCCGCAATGACCATGAGCTGGGCTCCGGCATATTGCCCGGTGCGATCCATGTGCCTTTAGGCCACCTGACCACAGTCTTTGACCAACTGCCCCAAGACAAGAAAATTGTATTCTATTGCCGTAGCGGCGTCCGCTCGGTCGCCGCTGGTGAATTTGCACTGGCGCAAGGCCGCACGGATGTCTCACATCTGGCAGGCGGCATCCTGGCCTGGGCAAACGCTGGCCTGCCTATCCAGTCAGTTTAATATCTCCCCATCAGGAACATCATGCAATTCGATAAAGAAGTAGATGCCCGCAACCTGAACTGCCCGTTACCGATTTTGCGCTGCAAAAAAGCGCTTAACGAGCTGTTTGCCGAGCAAGTGCTGAAAATCACGGCGACTGACCCTGGCTCAAAAAAAGATTTTGATGCCTTTTGCCGCCAAACTGGCCACACGATTGTAGAGTTGCAAGAGGCTGAAGGCGTGTTTACTTTCCTGATCCGTAAACGCAGCGCATAACAGACACCCATAAAAAAGCCCGCAGTTGCGGGCTTTTTCTATTGCGAGCACTGACGGCTTATTTCGCGCTATCCAAGCTGCCCATGGCTTTCGGAAAAGTCACCACTCCCCAAGGCATGTTCTTAATCTCAACTTGCTGTTTTACTTCCTGCTTTTCAGCGTCAATCACAAACAAGGCATCAGATTTGCCGCAGGCCAGCAAAATGTTTTTTTCGTCTGGCGTAAAGCTGAAATGCCAGCAACGGTTGCCAGTTGGAATGTCTTTCACCTTGGCAAAGCTGTGCGCGTCAAACACTTGCAGCAGCTTGTCTTTGTTAGAGGCCACATAGAGGAAATTGCCTGATTTGTCATAGGCAATCCCATAAGGCGTCGCCGCCGTATCTACGGCTTTGATCACCTTAAATTTCTGATCCATCACCAGAAACTTGTTGCCATATTCCAGCGTAGCGACATAGGTTTTGCCATCTGGTGAGACTTTGATACCGCGTGGACGGTCACCATAACTGTGCGTTTCGACCTTTTTCACCAGCTTGCCGGTTTTGATATTGTGGACCGTGATGGTGTTATCCGCTTCATTGGTAATGATCAGTTGCTTACCGTCTTTGCTAAATTCAACACCCTCGGTTTCAGGCCCGCCCACAATCTCACGGACTTTCTTGCCCTGTTTGAGATCGATAATACCGATCCGTGCCGGCTCTTTGTCGTCGTCATCGTCCTCTTCCTCTTTGGCAGGGGCTGCGCCTGGTTTTGGCGGTGGCCCGCCTTTAGAGCTAGGCTCGTATGACACATAGGCATATTGCCCTTTGACACGCACAAATTCAGGGTTCTTACCGACCGGAATCTGCTTGACCACTTGCTTGGTTGCCGTGTCGATGACAGACACGCTGCCATTTTCACGCACAGCCACGATCAGAAACTTGCCATCTTCAGTGACGCCCAGGCCGCGTGGACCTTCGCCTTTGACATCAATGGTGCCTGTCACAGCCAGGCTGGCCAAATCAACTACTGAAACGCCTGCGTCCTGGCTGGTCACATACGCCACACCACTCTCGGCAAACGCATTTGAACTTGCCAACCATGCGCAAACCGCACCCACTACCAAACTACGATTTATCATTCCACCATCTCCATACTCGCGCCTTATTGCAAAGCGCTATGTTATCGACTCGCTTCGTCGTGATCCAGAAAACCCTGCAAAAATCATGCAAATCATGAGGCGCCAAAAGCAGCATAGAATTCAACCACTTAAAAACGGCCTGACAGGCCAGACTTGGCTACATACAGCCATTTGGCTATATACAACCAGCCTTAACCCAAAAAGAGTTGATAGGCAGGGTTCTGGCTTTCATCCCAATACGGGTAACCCAGCTGTTGCAAAAACCGCTCAAAGGCGATTTTATCCTCGGGCGGCACCTGCATGCCTACCAGCACGCGTCCAAAATCAGCCCCGTGATTACGGTAGTGAAACAAACTGATGTTCCAGTTGTGACCCATGGATTCGAGAAAGTTCATTAACGCACCGGGTTTCTCGGGGAATTCAAACCGGTATACCACCTCATGCTGGGCTTGCGGCGCATGCCCACCCACCAGGTGGCGCAAGTGCAGCTTAGCCATTTCGTTATCGCTCAGATTGAGTGTTGCCAAGCCCGCGCCCTCCAGCTTGCTGGCAATTTCAGACGCTTCTGCCGGATTATGCACGGCCACGCCGACAAAAATATGGGCGTGTCTGGCATCAGAAAAGCGGTAGTTAAACTCGGTAATATTGCGGTTACCTAACAAGCGGCAAAAAGCTTTAAATGCGCCCGGCGTTTCAGGAATGGTCACGGCGAATACCGCTTCACGGTGCTCACCCAGCTCTGCCCGCTCCGCAATAAAGCGCAGGCGGTCAAAATTCATATTGGCACCTGAGGCCACCGCGATCATGGTCTTGCCCTGCAACTGGTGTTTTTCAGCATAGGCTTTCAAGCCTGCCAGCGACAAGGCCCCAGCCGGTTCGAGGATACTACGCGTGTCTTCAAAGGTGTCTTTAATCGCCGCGCAAACCTCGTCGTTGTCGACCACCATCATTTCATCAACATATTGCTGCACCAACGCAAACGTATGCTCACCCACTTGCTTGACTGCAGCACCATCGGCAAACAATCCCACCTGCTCCAGCATCACACGTTGCCCAGCTTTGACAGACTCTGTCATGGCCTCGGCATCCTGCGCCTCAACCCCGATCACCTTGATCTCGGGACGCACGGCCTTGATGTAAGCAGCGATCCCGGCCAACAAGCCACCCCCGCCTACACAACAAAAAATCGCTTCAATCGGTTCCGGATGATCCTGCACGATTTCAAGCGCAATGGTGCCCTGCCCGGCGATCACCTCGGGGTCGTCATAAGGATGCACAAAAGTCAGGCCTTCGGTTTTTTCAACCTCCAGCGCATGTGCGTACGCATCGGAATAACTGTCACCAAACAATACCACCTCGGCACCGCGTGCCCGCACGGCATTCACCTTGATGGCGGGTGTGGTGGTCGGCATCACAATCACTGCCCGGCAACCCATTTTTTGCGCACTGAGTGCCACCCCTTGGGCATGGTTACCGGCACTGGCGCAAATCACGCCTCGCGCCAGGGCCTCTGCGGACAAACTCGCCATTTTGTTATAGGCGCCGCGCAGCTTAAACGAAAACACAGGCTGCATATCTTCACGCTTGAGCAACACCCGGTTTTTAAAGCGGGCAGAGAGGTTGGGCATCTCATCCAGGGGCGTGTGCCTGGCCACGGCATAGACTTGGGAGTGTTCGATTTTTTCGCGGTAGTTGATGGTCATGAAATGCGTTTGGATTTTAAAACCGCTTGGTTGCAGTGTATGATAGAGAATTGTTTGTATTATAAAGAATTAATCAAGGATTGAAGCAGATGGCGATGGATAAAGCACAACAAGACGCACTGAAACTCGAAGTGGCAAAAGCCGCAGTGACTTATGTAAAAGATGGCATTATCGGCGTGGGCACGGGCTCTACGGCCAACTTTTTTATTGATGAACTGGTAAAACACAAAATCACTGGCGCAGTGGCCAGCTCTGAAGCAACGGCTCAGCGTTTGCGCGCTCATGGCATTGAAGTGTTTGATTTGAACAGCGTAGACAGCATGGATATTTATGTGGATGGTGCCGATGAAATCACCGAACACATGCACATGCTCAAAGGCGGCGGCGGTGCGTTGACGCGCGAAAAAATCGTAGCTGCGGTAGCCAAATCCTTTATCTGTATCTGCGACGAAAGCAAGTTCGTGCCTGTGTTAGGCAAGTTCCCGCTGCCGGTAGAAGTGTTACCGATGGCACGCAGCCATGTGGCGCGTGAACTGGTAAAACTGGGTGGTCAGCCAAAACTGCGCGACTTCACCACAGACAACGGCAACCTGATTTTGGACGTACATGGTTTGACCATCAGCGACCCGATAGACATGGAAGCCAAAATCAACCAGATTGTTGGCGTGGTAACCAACGGTTTGTTTGCAGCACGCCCAGCCAATGTGTTGTTGCTGGCAACCCCAGGCGGCGTTAAAACCCTGACAAAATAATTGCACATTGATCGCGTTAAAAATTATCATACAGTTGTCATATTGTGCTGGTAACCTGCATCGGCACAATAATTAGGAAAATTTGTCATGCAATTTGAACACACCTCTAAGCAATATGACGTTGAACTGGAATCGGTACGTGCCAAGGTTCTGGAAATGGGGGGGCTTGTTGAGCAGCAGATTGTCAATGCACTGGAAGCACTGACCAGCGCCGATGTTAACCTGGCCAAAGATGTGATGGAGCGTGACACCCGCGTCAACGCACTGGAAGTGCAAGTCGACGAAGATTGCAGCCACATCATCGCGCGCAGACAACCTGCGGCACGTGACTTACGCATGATCATGATGATGGTAAAAACCATCACCGACCTCGAACGTATTGGTGACGAAGCGACCAAAATCGCACGCACCGCGCAACGCATTTACGAACAAGACCGCATGTACAAACCACGGTTTAACGAGATTAAATCCATGGTTGCGATTGTGCGTGAAATGCTGCGCATCTCCCTCGACTCATTTGCGCGCCTGGACATCAGCCAGACCGTAGAAGTGGCCAAACAGGATGAGCAGGTAGATGACCAGTTCCGCGCGGCCATGCGTCAGCTGATTACTTTTATGCTCGAGGATCCACGCACGATTTCGATGTCGCTGGAAGTGCTGTTTGTGGCCAAAGCGATTGAGCGTATCGGCGATCACGCCAAAAACATCTCAGAATATGTGGTGTATATGGTGAAAGGCAAAGATATCCGCCATACCAGCCTTGAAGATATCCAGCGTGAGACGCAGTCTTAACCACGGCACAATAAAAAAGCACTCCCAGGAGTGCTTTTTTTGTTTGGTCAGCTTGGTGCCATTAAGATTGCGGTGGCACATAACCACTGGCCACATCTGCACCATCCCCAAAAAAGTATTTCTCGGTTTGTTCTGCCAAATACTTGCGGGCACTCGGGTCAGCCAGGCTCAGGCGGTTTTCATTCACCAGCATGGTTTGCTGCTTGAGCCAGCCAGCCCACGCCTCTTTGGACACATGCATATAAATCTTTTTGCCCAACTCACCGGGATAAGGCGGAAAATCCATGCCTTCGAGCTCTTTGCCCAGTTTCACACATTGCACCATTCTTGCCATGTTCGATCCTCACTATACTGCTAAAAGCGCTATCATAGCGCATGTTAAAATGTGATGTCGCAATTTAGAGATAAACCATGCAAAACAATCAATCATCCAGCCACCAGGAAAGCCCATTTAAAGGCAAAACCGGACTCCGTCGCCTCGTGAATGCGTTTGGCTACTCCATGGACGGCTTTAAAGCCGCCTACCAGCACGAAGATGCTTTCCGTCAGGAGGTCTGGCTGTCACTGGTACTGATCCCACTGGCATTTTATCTGGAAGCAGAAGCCTTGCACCGCATCCTCATGGTGGGCAGCGTATTGCTGGTCATGATTGTTGAACTGCTCAATTCAGCAGTTGAAGCGGTGGTTGACCGGGTATCGATTGAGCGTCATGCCTTGGCAAAACGCGCCAAGGACATTGGCAGTGCAGCCGTGCTGCTGGCCTTGATTAACCTGGGTGTCGTATGGGGATTAATTTTGCTGGGTTGATCCGGTTAAAATCCATGCAATAAAAAAGGTTGGCAATGCCAACCTTTTTTATTTAGCCGCCCTCGCTTAGAAGTCTGCCCTAGCACCGACCAGGATAGATCGCGCACCTGCAGGCGCAATATCCTTGAGGAAGGAAGCATGCTCCCGGATCTCATCATTCAGCAAGTTATTGGCCTTAGCAAACAACTCGACATTGGTTTTGATCGGCAGCTTGTAAGCCAGTATCGCACTCACATTGGTATAGGCGTTGGTCTTCAACTCATTTTCAGCGATATCATTTTGCTTAAATGCATGCAACACATCCAGGCGTGCATTCCAGCCGCCCAGACGATAGTCTAGCCCGCCACCTAATCGTAGCGGCGAGATGCGGGGCAGATACTCATTATTGCGGGTATCTTTGGCATGCACGTAATCACCACGCATCTTGAGTGTCCACTCATCGCTCAAGGCAAACTTGCCTTCCAGCTCAAAGCCTTTAAACAACGCAGGCACGGCCTGGAAATTGGCAATCGGCAGGCCGGTAGTGGCATCAGTCGCGCCACTGTTAAACAAGCCGATAAAGTTCTGGAACCGCGTGGCGTATGCACCGAATGTCAGGCTATGGCCACCCGATTTCCATTTCAGCTGTGCATCTATGCCATTGGAGACTTCTTTTTTCAGGTTTTCGTTACCGACTTCAAACTGCCCGGTAGCCACATGCTCACCATTAGCGTAGAGCTCAAAATAACTGGGCGCCCGCTCATTGTGTGAAAGATTGCTGGTGACACTCCAGTCTTCGTTAATGGTATACAAACCACCCAACGCAAAACTATTTGGGTTGAAACGGCTGTTTTTTGCCTGGGTAAACTTATCATCCGCATGGGAATCTACCGTGGTCTCACCCAGGCGACCACCGAATGTCACCTTGTGCCTATCAATCGCATACTCTTCGTAGACATACACACCATGGTCTTGTGTGGTCACGCTGGGTACAAACGCCTCTTCGCCCAATGCCTGGAAGCGCGTATTCTGGAACTGGTAGCCAATCACGCCATTCAGGCCTGCCAACGGAATATGTGTGGCTTCCAGGCTGCCTTGCATCCCCCGGTTTTTAAAGGTCGTGGATGGGTCGCCGTTTTCGAGCTCCACGTGCTTGTAATCGGTATGCGCCATGCGTAGCTTGATCTTTTGCAGAGGGCCTTTAAGCTCCCGGATCTCGCCTGCAAGCTCAGTGCGTTTGTTTTCCATATCAATACGCACATCATCTTCTGCCACTGTGCCGTAGTTGTTGTTGGTGCTGGCATATGACAAGCCAAGATACCCTTTGTCAAAGGTCCAGGCGGCGCCCAATGCACCCCCATTTGACAGCGCATCACTGTTATTTTGTTTACCATCCCCTTTGCTGTCGCGGGGTGTGCCATCCGCCAGGCTTTTACGTTTGGAAACCGCATAGCCCGGAATGCTTAAATTGCTGGTTTCGCGTGAAAATATATCGGCATGGATGGCAAAAATACCATTGCCAACATCGACTACCGCAACACCGTTGCGGGTATTCTCAGGGCCGCCAAAACGCGTTTCGGCACGACCGGTATAACCGTTGAGCGACTCTTTGGGGATACGATGATCAATGGCGTTGACCACCCCGCCCATGGCACTGCCACCATAAAGCAACGCTGCGGGGCCACGTACCACGTCGATTTGCTCAATGATGAGTGGGTCGATGGCAACCGCATGGTCAAAGCTCAGCGATGAGGCATCCAGCACGCCAACACCGTTTTGCATAATCCTCACACGTTCAGCATCCAGGCCTCGGATCACCGGGCGAGACGCATTCGGCCCGAACTGGGTGGCTGTGACACCCGGTATGCCATTCAGCGTTTCCCCCAGGGTGCTTTGTCGGCGCAAGCTCAGCTCGCGACCGCCAATCACAGAAACTGGCACCACCATGTCATCTGAAGAGACACCCAAGGGATTACCCGTCACTGGGACATTATCAAGATCAAGGGTAGAAGTATTATCCGCTGCCGTAGCCATCAAAGGCGTGGTTAGTGCGGCCATCATAGCCAGCCATAGCGGTTTTTGACGCCATGAGGGAGGCGCCAGACGATTTATCTTTTTCATTTTTTATTCCAGACATGCGCGTAGCAATGCACGTTCGCACTGCTCGCAAAACAATGGGGCCACACCGGCATCACCGGCTGGCGTGTTATTCACTGATCAGGCTGAAATAAAAAAAGGCGGTGCGCGCGCGCAATAAATGGCAACGCGGCTGGTTTGAATCGCAGTGACGACTGCGGTGGAAAGCGTAAAACTGGTCTGTGGCGGCAGGCTCCATTGCGGCGTTTGTGTCAGCGCACCGGCTGCATGCGCGATGCTGATACACAAAGTACAAGGCTCATTACCCTGTTTTTTGTCCGGCTGTGACTGTTGCGTGAGCTCTTTGATATGGCTGATTTCATGCGTAACGATCCCTGTTTGCGCCATCGCAAACATGAAAGCCAGCAGAAAATAGACATAAAACCGCTTTAACATCTTGAATATATTAACATATATTTATGACAACCTCATGAACAACTAAGGCGAGCCCACTAAGGTGCCAATGATCGCTTCAACGGCATTGGCATTATTGGCTGGGACATAGCCGCCCTCCAGCATCCATAACATGCGTCCTTTTGCATGCTGCGCGGCCAAGGATTGGATTGCCTTGGCAATGGCTGCATAGCCCGCGTCTGAATACGCCAGCGCGCCCAACGTATCGCCTGCATGCGCGTCCAATCCGGCTGAAACCATCACCAGCTCTGGACGAAACTGCTGCATGGCCGGTGCAAGCTGCTGCTGTATGGCTTGCAACACCCGGCCTTCATTGCTGCCAGGTGGAATATCTACATTCATGGTAAACCCCACACCTTTACCCGCCCCTGTTTCCGATGGCCGACCACTGCCCGGATACAGGGGATGCTGATGCGCACTAAAGTAAAAAACGCTGTCATCTGTATAAAAAATATCCTGCGTTCCATTGCCATGATGCACGTCGATATCCACAATTAAAATGCGTTGAATGCCGTAGCGCTGCTGGGCGTAGCGGGCGGCTACCGCAATGTGGTTAATCAGGCAAAAGCCCATGCCGCGATCACGCGTGGCATGATGCCCAGGCGGCCGCACCAGTGCAAACGCGACTGGAGACTGTTGCGTCATGATGGCATCTACCTCCGCCATGCCCGCCCCTGATGCGAGCATCGCCACGGACAAGGACGCTTTTGACAACATGGTGTCACCAGTGCTTAACGGGCGGATCTGGCCCGGTTTAACGCTCGCCTGTTCCGTTTCGAGCAAATCGAGGTAGGCAGGGCTGTGTACCCGCTCTACATCCTGACGGGTGGCGGGTGTAAACGCGGTCCAGCATAAAAATGGGGTGAATGATGCCTTGTGTTTTAAGCGTTCAACAATCGCATTGACACGGCTTGCCCGTTCCGGATGCCCCGGCCCAGTATCATGCAATTCAAACCGGGCATCGTAAAGCATCGTTATCGCCGCCTGGCTGTCTTCGGCCTGCGCATGTTCAACCGGCATACAAGGCAGCAAGAGAGTCAATAAAGCATGGATCACACGCAGTTTCATGGATGTGTCTGTCAGAGGTGAGCGTCGACAGATTTTAGAAACTTGCCTGGGCTTAGGCAAGTAAGCGTAGACAAGGGATTAGAGATTGACCACGCGTTTGGGTGCAATGCGTCCATCGCGCTGCTGCTGGCCAACCCCCAAAAACAATCCCGCCTCACTATAAATGCGCAACTCGCCTGCCGGGATATTGCCGGACAACCACACCGGATTGCCTTGCTTGAAATAATAAGCGGCATCTTCGTGCAACTCAATTTTAGGCAATGCGCTGATCGCGGTGTCGACAGGCAATAGTAGCGCATCGCGTTGCTCGACTGTCATGTGTTCGAGTGCTTCAATCGTCACCGTGTGTGCAATTTGATAAGTCGCTGTTGCGGTACGGCGCAATGCCGTTAAATGGGCACCTGCATGTAGTGCCTTACCGATATCTTCACCTAGTGTGCGGATATAGGTGCCCTTGCTGCAACAGACTTCAATCTCAGCGCTATTGTCACTGCACGCGAGCACACGCAACGCATGAATCGTCACCTGGCGCGGCGCTCTCTCCAGCTCGACGCCATCACGCGCATATTCGTACAATGGTTTGCCGTTGACCTTGAGTGCAGAATACATGGGTGGAACTTGTGTGATTTCACCCATAAACTGCGGCAACACACGCTCAATGTCTGCTTGCGTCACTTGGCAGTCTACCTGATTGACCACATCCCCTTCTTTATCGCCGGTGGTGGTGGTGACACCAAACTTAACTGTCGCGATATAGGTTTTGTTTTCGTCGGTTAAATGCTGGGCAAATTTAGTGGCTTCACCAAAACAAATGGGCAACACACCGGTTGCCAGCGGATCCAGCGTACCTGTATGGCCCGCCTTTTGTGCCTGGTATATCCATTTGACCTTTTGCAAAGCCTGGTTAGAAGAAAAGCCATAAGGCTTGTCTAGCAGCAACACGCCATTGACCGCGCGTTTAATGCGTTTGGTTTGCATAGCTGAGAAAAGGATTGAAAGTTATTCTTGCGGAGGAGTATCGGACAACGCATCATGGATGAGCTTGTCCATATGCATGCCGCGGTCTATGGACTCGTCATAGACAAAATGCAATTGCGGCACCGTGCGTATCATCATGCGCTTACCAAGTTGCGTGCGCAAGAAACCAGCCGCTTTTTCCAGCCCGGCCTGCAGGCCTTTGCTGTTTTTTTGTGCCGTATAAAAGACTTTGGCATGTGCCATGTCGCCCGCCACCTCAACACCAGTCAGGGTGACCATTTGCACCCGTGGGTCTTTCACCTCAAACATGAGCAAATCCGCCAGTTCACGGCGCATTTGCTCTGAGATACGGTCGTTTCTTGAAAATGCTTTAGCCATGAGTTTCCTGACTTTAAAAGACTAAATGAGGCTAGGCGCTAGCCAAAAAATGGAGCGCGGCATATTGGACATATGTAAGCGAACATTTTTTGGATAGCAACCTTCGAATACAGCCTGCATCATGACGGGTTTTAAAGTCACTGCTTTTAAAATTAAAGGGTACGTGCAACTTCAACGACTTCGTACACTTCCAGAATATCGCCCACTTCGATTTCGTTGTAGTTTTTAAGAGACAAACCACATTCAAAGTTGTTTTTGACTTCTTTGACGTCATCCTTGAAGCGCTTCAGGGAGTCCAGCTCGCCGGTATGAATAATCACATTATTACGCAGCAAACGCACTTTGGAGTTACGTTTAACCACACCATCTTGCACGTAACAACCAGCGACCGCGCCCACTTTAGAGATACGGTACACTTCGCGGATTTCCACGGTACCAATCATTTGCTCTTTCTGCTCAGGAGCCAACATGCCACCCAATGCAGCCTTGATTTCATCAACGGCTTCGTAAATGATGTTGTAGTAACGCAGGTCCACATCCAGGTTTTCGACCAGTTTGCGCGCGCCGGCATCAGCACGCACGTTGAAGCCGATCAGCACCGCTTTGGAAGCCGCGGCCAGGTTCACATCTGACTCACTGATGGCGCCCACCGCCGTATGGATAATATTGACGCGTACTTCGCTGGTAGACAGTTTTTGCAAGCTGGCGGTCAAGGCTTCGAAAGAACCTTGAACATCGGATTTAATAATCAGGTTCAGTGTTTGCACTTCACCTTCGGCCATCTGCTCAAACATATTTTCCAGTTTGGCTGCCTGCTGTTTGGCCAGTTTCACATCACGGAACTTGCCTTGACGGAACAGGGCGATTTCACGCGCCTTACGTTCGTCGTTCAGCACAATGGTTTCTTCACCTGCGCTAGGCACATCCGACAAGCCCAAGACCTCTACCGGGATTGAAGGGCCAGCTTCTTTAATATCGTTGCCATTCTCGTCGAGCATGGCTCGCACACGTCCATAGGCCGTTCCAGCCAGCAAGATATCGCCACGGCGCAAGATGCCGGATTGCACCAACACGGTAGAAACCGGGCCACGGCCTTTATCCAGGCGGCCTTCAATCACCAGGCCTTTGGCTGGAGTGTTTTGCGGCGCCTTCAGTTCCAGCACTTCTGCTTGCAGCAAGACCGCTTCCAGCAACTCATCAATCCCCTTACCAGTTTTGGCCGATACCTCGCGGAACATGGTTTCACCGCCATATTCTTCCGGCACCACCTCGTGTGAAATTAATTCGTTTTTCACGCGCTCTGGCTGGGCTTCTGGTTTATCAATCTTGTTGATTGCGACCACAATAGGCACGTTACCGGCTTTGGCGTGATGAATCGCTTCAATCGTTTGCGGCATCACGCCATCATCGGCTGAGACGACCAGAATCACGATATCGGTGGCTTTGGCACCGCGTGCACGCATGGCGGTAAACGCCTCGTGACCGGGGGTATCCAGGAATGTCACCATACCGCGTGGTGTTTCCACGTGGTAAGCACCAATGTGCTGAGTAATGCCACCTGCTTCGCCAGACGCCACACGGCTACGGCGGATATAATCGAGCAAGGAGGTTTTACCATGGTCAACGTGACCCATCACTGTCACCACTGGTGGGCGTGCTTCCATCACGGCTTCTACAGAATCCGTTTCTTCCAAGAAGCTTTCCGGGTCATTCGCGGCTGCGGCCTGGGCTTTATGGCCCATTTCTTCAACAAGGATAATCGCCGTATCCTGATCCAGCACCTGGTTAATGGTCACCATCATGCCCATTTTCATCAGAGCCTTGATCACTTCAGCGGCTTTGACGGACATTTTATGCGCCAGGTCGGCCACAGAAATGGTCTCAGGCACCATCACCTCTTTAATCATAGGCTCAGTCGGTGCATTAAACGCGTGCTGGTCATCTTTGCTAGATTTGTGATGCTTGCTTTTTGGGGTACGCCAGCCTTGTGAAGCACCGCCAGCCGCATCACCGCGGGTTTTAATACCGCGTTTTTTGTTTTCGTTATCGTTCCAGTCGCGGTTATCCGTTTTGGCTTTTTTATCTTTGTTTTCCGGCTTGTCTGTTGGTTTGGCCGCTGGTTTGTGTAACGTACCTTCTGACAGCTTGGTCGCAGGTTTATTTTTTGCCGCCTCGGCTTCTGCCTGGCGCTTAGCCTCTTCTTCAGCACGACGCAAGGTCAATGCCTGCTTGCGCTTCACGTCCTCGGCTTGCAAGGCAGCCAGTTTGGCCGCACGCACTGCTTCTTGTTCACGCAATGCAATTTCTTGTGCAGAAAGAACGGCTGCTTTTTTCGTCACCACAGGTGTTTCAGCGACCGGGGCCACTTCAACGACCGGAGCTTCTACTGGTTCAGGCTCTGGCTCGGGGACGACTTCTGGCGCCGCTTCTACCACTGGCTCTTCTACAACCTCTTCCACCATCTCTGGCAACTCTTCTACCACCTCAGGCGCAAGTTCTTCTGCTTCTTCAAAAGGCGCAGCATCTACGGGTTGATCGAAACCAATTTCAGGCCGCTCCAACACACGTTTTTTACGCACTTCCACTTGAATGGTGCGCGCCTTGCCTGAGCTATCAAGTTTTTTGATCTCGGTATTCTGTTTGCGGGTCAGGGTAATTTTGCCTTTTGGTGCAGTCCCAGCGCCATGTTCTTTACGCAAGTAATCCAGCAAGGCAGACTTGTCACCCTCTTCCAAAAAATCATCCACAGACGTTTTATTAACGCCTGCGCTTTTCAGTTGCTCGATTAGCAGGGTCGTTGGCAGACCCAGCTCTGCGGCAAATTGTGCGACGGTTGAAAGTGCCATGTACTGCTCCAGTTCAATTACTTTATTTTTTAATTAAGATATTTGCATAATGCTTGACCGCATAGGTTACTTATTTAAACCAAGGGGCACGTGCAGTCATAATCAATGACTTGGCGCGCTCTTCCTCTATTCCGGTCAGTTCAACCAGCTCATCCACAGCCAGCTCGGCCAGGTCTTCACTGGTATGGATCTCGCTCGCAGCCAGTTTATGGGCTGTGTCTGCATCCATGCCGTCCAGGGTCATTAAATCGTGCGTGTCTTCTTCGACTTTTTCTTCTTTAGCAATCGCCTCAGTCAACAACGCGGCCCGTGCGCGAGAGCGAAGCTCATTGATTGTGTCTTCATCGAACGCTTCAATTTCAGACATTTCTGCCAGTGGCACGTAAGCAATTTCTTCCAGCGTGCTAAAGCCTTCTTGCACCAGGATATCGGCGACTTCGTCGTCCACATCCAGTTTTTCCATAAACAGCTGGCTGATCTTGGCATATTCATCCTGGCTCTTCTGCGCAGCGGCCTCTTCAGTCAGGATATTCAGGTTCCAGCCTGTCAGTTCAGATGCCAGGCGTACGTTCTGGCCATTACGGCCAATCGCCACCGCCAGTTGC
>CAKZJM010000156.1 GCA_936943315.1 uncultured Methylophilus sp.
GCGTGTGAACGGCGCTAAGCGTGATGTCTTGCAAGAGGCGATTGCGTTTGTGAAAAAAAATATCACTGATTTTCCTTTAAAATTTGGTAACTTTAGAGATTAATGCTTGGGAGAGTAAAGATGGCAAAGTGGATGACATTGGTGCTGGCGGTGTTGGTATTGGCAGGGTGCAATACGATCAATGGCATGGGCAAGGATATTGAGCAAGCGGGCGAAGCTGTTCAAAAATCTTCCAAATAATTACTGTAATGCCGGTTTGACCGGCTGAAATATCGAGTCACTATGTTAAAAGTAGGGTTTGTAGGCTGGCGTGGCATGGTTGGTTCCGTGCTGATGCAGCGCATGATGCAGGAAAACGATTTTGCGGATATTGAGCCGCAATTTTTCACAACTTCGCAAACGGGTGGGGCTGCGCCTCAAGTGGGCAAGGATTCGCCTGCGCTTAAAGATGCCAAGAATATTGACGCTTTGCGCCAGATGGATGTGATTGTCACTTGCCAGGGCGGGGATTACACCAGTGAGGTGTTTCCACAATTGCGCGCGACTGGCTGGAGCGGCCACTGGATTGATGCGGCGTCTACCCTGCGCATGGAAAAAGACTCTGTCATTATCCTCGACCCCGTCAATATGCATGTGATCAAAGATGCATTGGCGCAAGGTGGCAAGGACTGGATTGGCGGTAACTGTACCGTGTCTTTGATGCTGATGGCATTGAACGGCTTGTTTAAGGCTGACCTGGTAGAGTGGGCAACTTCCATGACCTATCAGGCGGCTTCAGGTGCAGGTGCGCAAAACATGCGCGAACTCATCAGCCAGATGGGCGTGGTTAATGCGTCAGTGGCTCCTTTGCTGGCAGACCCGGCTTCTGCCATTTTACAGATTGATAAAACAGTCGCCGACACCATCCGTAGCGAAGAGCTGCCTAAGTCTCACTTTGGCGTGCCGCTGGCTGGCAGCCTGATCCCCTGGATTGATAAAGACCTGGGCAATGGCCAAAGCAAAGAGGAGTGGAAAGGCGGCGTGGAGACCAACAAGATTCTGGGCCGAGAAGCGAATCCTATCGTGATTGATGGGTTATGTGTGCGCATTGGCGCCATGCGCTGCCACTCGCAGGCATTGACGCTCAAACTGCGCAAGGATGTGCCGCTGGACGAAATCAACCAGATGCTGGCTGAAGCCAACGAGTGGGCCAAGGTGATTCCGAATGAGCGCGAGATCAGTATGCGTGAACTCACCCCGGCAGCGATTACCGGTACGTTGACGACACCGGTTGGCCGTTTGCGTAAATTGGCGATGGGCGGCGAATACTTGTCCGCCTTCACGGTTGGCGACCAGTTGTTGTGGGGCGCTGCCGAACCGTTACGCCGGATGCTGAGAATATTGGTTGAAGCTTAAGTAATTGTTTAAATACCAGCCCGTAAAGCCATGATTTATTAATGAAATCATGGTCTTTTCGGGCTTTTACTTTTTGTATAATCCTGTTTAATAGGGACGATAGCCTCAAATCCATGTATTTATTGGCCTCAAGCCGCCTGGGCGCGCTTGCGTGGCTGTGTGAATGATGCTATTTTGACAAACGCCATGAATTACTAAGGGTTAATCGGTGAGTACATTTCAATTAAAAAAAATAGCCTTTGCCTTGAGTTTGAGTACCGCCCTGACCGCGCATGCTGCCGGTTTGGGGAGCATGATTTCCAGCTCTAAACTCGGTGAGCCGCTCAATGCGGAAATTGAGCTATTAGCAGTGACGCCAGGCGAACTCAGCAGTATTCAGGCGGCGCTAGCCAGCGAGCAGGTATATCAAGACCAGATGCTGGAGAAGCCTGCTTCTTATCCGTTTATCAAGATTGAGGTTGGCAATAACACTAAAGGCCAGCCGATTCTCAAGCTGAGCAGTACACAGCCGATTACCGAAGCTTTTTTGGACATGCTGATCCAGGTCGACTGGCCCACTGGCCGACTGGTCAAAGAGTACACTTTATTGCTGGATCCTCCCGGTTTTAATTCGAATTATGTGTCTGAGGCTGCCGGACTACCGATCAGCAGGCAGCCGCAACCCTCCAGCAGCACGCAAAATAAATCTGCAACCGAGGTTACACCGCCTGCTTCGCCTGAGCCACAAAAACAGGCTTTAGTGGCGCTGATCACACGCTATCAGCTACCCATGATAGAGG
>CAKZJM010000157.1 GCA_936943315.1 uncultured Methylophilus sp.
GTGAAGGTGGTCGTACCGTTGGTGCTGGCGTTGTTGCCAAAATCATCGAGTAATTTATTTTCGGGCGGCAGGGTGATCCTGCCGCTTTTGCTCTTTTTAAGGAAAAAACATGGCAGCTCAAAAAATTCGTATCCGTCTGAAAGCATTTGACTATCGTTTGATCGACCAATCTGCTTTGGAGATTGTGGATACTGCAAAACGTACAGGTGCAGTTGTTAAAGGTCCAGTGCCATTGCCAACACGTATTGAACGTTTTGATATTTTGCGTTCCCCACACGTGAACAAAACATCACGTGACCAGTTTGAAATCCGTACCCATCAGCGTTTGATGGACATCGTGGATCCTACAGACAAGACTGTAGATGCCTTGATGAAGCTGGATCTGCCAGCCGGTGTGGATGTAGAAATCAAGTTGTAATTCAAGTTTTAATGGCAAATAACCTTTTCAAATGAAAAGGTTATTGTCAATTTAAGAATAGTCCGGTATAATCCGCGCTCTTCGGTGGACGGTCAATTGTAATCGTCCGCTTTAACTATTATAAGGAACTGATCATGAGCTTAGGGCTTATTGGTCGCAAGGTGGGCATGACCCGCATTTTTACAGAAGAAGGCGCAAGCGTTCCTGTAACAGTGCTGGAAGTGATTCCTAACCGTGTGACACAAGTGAAGACAGTCGCAACTGATGGCTATACAGGCCTGCAGGTTGCTTACGGTGAGCGTCGTGCTAGCCGTATCAACAAAGCGTTGACTGGTCATTATGCCAAAGCTGGCGTTGTTGCTGGTGCTGGTATCAAAGAATTCAATGTGGCTGAAGATGTGTTGGCTAACTTCCAGGTCGGTGGCAATGTCACGGTTGACATTTTCTCCGTAGGTCAGTTGGTTGATGTGACAGGGACTTCCATTGGTAAAGGTTTTGCCGGTGCGATCAAGCGTCATAACTTCTCCTCTAACCGTGCATCTCACGGTAACTCCCGTTCACATAACGTACCAGGTTCTATCGGTATGGCGCAGGATCCAGGTCGAGTATTCCCTGGTAAGCGTATGCCTGGTCATTTGGGTGATGCTAAAGTCACTACCCAAAACCTGGAAATCGTTCGTGTAGACGTAGAGCGTAACCTGTTGTTGATTAAAGGTTCCGTACCTGGCTCCAAAGGTGGCAATGTTGTTGTGCGTCCAGCCATCAAAGCGAAAGGGGCTAAATAATGGAATTGAAACTCATCGATCAAAACGGCAAAGTCGCTAAAAAAGGCGTAGATGCGTCTGACGTGACTTTCGGTCGTGAATTTAATGAGTCTTTGGTGCACCAAGTGGTTGTGGCTTACATGGCTAACGCCCGTACTGCAACACGTGCTCAGAAAACTCGTGCAACCGTTGCTCACACTACCCACAAGCCATTTGCGCAAAAGGGTACTGGTAACGCGCGTGCTGGTATGGCGTCAAGCCCGATCTGGCGCGGAGGCGGTCGTGCTTTCCCAAACAGCCCTAACGAAAACTACAGCCACAAGGTGAACCGTAAGGCTTACCGTGCAGGCATGCAGACAATTTTGTCTGAGTTGGTACGTCAGGACCGGTTGAAGGTGGTTGACAGCTTTACTGTTGATTCACCAAAAACAAAACAATTTGTACAAAAGATCAATGCCCTGGGCATCGACGGTGGCGTGCTGCTGTTGACTGACGGTTTTGATGAGAATTTGTACTTGTCTTCCCGTAACCTGCCAAACGTGTTGGTAGTTGAAGCGCAATATGCTGACCCAGTAAGTCTGGTGCGTTTCCCTAACGTTTTGGTCACAGCCAACGCTGTGAAAAAACTTGAGGAGATCTTGGCATGATTACCGCAGCTACAAAAACACAAGATCGTTTGTTGCAAGTGATTTTGGCTCCACAAATTACTGAAAAGGCAACATTCATTGCTGACAAGCATCAGCAAATTGCTTTTAAAGTGCGTACCGATGCAACCAAGCCAGAAATTAAAGCGGCTGTTGAATTGGTGTTTAAGGTTGAAGTGGCTTCTGTATCTGTGATTAACGTCGCAGGTAAAGTGAAGCGTGCTGGCCGTCGCATGGGTAAGCGTAGCGACTGGAAAAAAGCTTATGTGAGCTTGAAGCCAGGTCAAGAAATTAACTTTGCAGCTGGCGAATAAGGAGAGAAGACATGGCATTAGTTAAAGTCAAACCAACTTCCCCCGGTCGTCGCGGTGTATTGAAAGTTGTTACACCAGATTTGCACAAAGGCAAGCCTTACGCGCCGCTGTTGGAAAGTCAAAGCAAAAACGCAGGCCGTAATAACAACGGCCGTATCACAACCCGTCATCAGGGTGGTGGTCACAAGCAGCATTACCGTATTGTCGACTTCCGTCGTAACAAAGATGGTATTCCTGCAACAGTTGAACGTATTGAATACGATCCAAACCGTACAGCAAACATTGCGTTGCTGTGCTATGCGGATGGTGAGCGTCGTTACATCATTGCGCCACGTGGCATTGCTGCCGGTGCACAGTTGATCAGCGGCTCTGAAGCGCCTATCCGTGCTGGTAATGCATTGCCATTGCGCAACATTCCAGTGGGTAGCACGATTCACTGCATCGAGATTCAACCAGGTAAAGGTGCGCAGATCGCCCGTTCAGCAGGTACTTCAGTACAGCTGCTGGCGCGTGAAGGCTCTTACGCCCAGTTGCGTTTGCGTTCAGGTGAAGTGCGTCGCGTTCACGTTGATTGCAAGGCCACTTTGGGTGAAGTAGGTAACGAAGAGCATTCCTTGCGTTCTATCGGTAAAGCCGGTGCGATGCGTTGGCGCGGTGTTCGCCCAACCGTTCGCGGTGTGGTAATGAACCCGATCGACCACCCGCACGGTGGTGGTGAAGGCCGTACTGCTGCCGGTATGAACCCAGTGTCTCCATGGGGTCAGAAAACTAAGGGTTATCGTACTCGTAAGAACAAGCGTACCGATAACATGCGCGTAAGTCGTCGTCCGAGAAATGTAAGGTAATCGCTATGGCACGTTCTATTAAAAAAGGTCCATTTGTGGATGCACATTTGGCGAAGAAAGTCGAAACCGCTGTGGCGGGTCGCGACCGTAAACCAATCAAAACTTGGTCACGTCGCTCGACTGTTTTGCCAAACTTTATTGGTTTAACCATCGCAGTGCACAACGGCAGACAGCATGTGCCTGTGTTGATTTCTGAAAACATGGTTGGTCACAAGCTCGGTGAATTTGCGTTGACACGCACATTCAAGGGTCACGCGGCTGATAAAAAAGCGAAGAAGTAAGGGGCTGATAATGCAAGTTACTGCAGTTTTAAAAGGCGTACACCTTTCTCCGCAAAAAGCGCGTTTGGTGGCTGACCTTGTGCGTGGCAAAAAAGTAGATCAAGCTTTGAATATCCTGGCATTTACACCTAAGCGTGGTGCCGAGATCATCAAAAAAGTGGTTTTGTCTGCGATTGCTAACGCCGAACATAACAATGGTGCTGATATCGACACATTGAAGGTGACTTCAATTTATGTAGATAAAGGCTTGGTGATGAAGCGTATCCGTGCACGTGCAAAAGGTCGCGCTGGTCGTATTACGAAACCAACCTGTCATATTCATGTGACAGTCGGTGACTCAAAGGAATAATATGGGACAGAAAATTCATCCAATTGGGTTCCGTTTGAGCGTTCAGAAAAACTGGGCCTCACGTTGGTACTCTAATAGCCAGAACTTTCCTGCGATGTTGCAAGGCGACATCAAAGTACGTGAGTTCTTGAACAAAAAACTGGCTAGCGCTGCGGTGAGCCGTATCGTGATTGAGCGTCCTG
Organism: uncultured Methylophilus sp.; assembly: GCA_936943315.1. Lineage (GTDB taxonomy): Bacteria > Pseudomonadota > Gammaproteobacteria > Burkholderiales > Methylophilaceae > Methylophilus. Next base: position 3,798 of record CAKZJM010000157.1, read on the forward strand.
CTAAGAACGCAAAAATCACGATTCACAGTGCACGTCCAGGCGTTGTCATCGGTAAAAAAGGTGAGGATATCGAATCCTTGCGTTCTAGCCTGCAAGGCCTGATGGGCGTGCCAGTGCATCTGAACATCGAAGAAGTGCGCAAGCCAGAATTGGACGCTACTTTGATCGCACAATCTATTGCTCAGCAATTGGAAAAACGCGTGATGTTCCGTCGTGCCATGAAGCGTGCGATGCAAAACGCGATGCGTTTGGGCGCGCAAGGCATTAAGATCATGAGTTCTGGTCGTTTGAATGGTATCGAAATTGCACGTACCGAGTGGTACCGTGAAGGCCGTGTGCCTCTCCATACATTACGTGCTGATATCGACTACGGTGTGGCTGAAGCTTCAACCACCTACGGTATCATCGGAATTAAAGTTTGGGTATTCAAAGGCGAAATCTTCGGTGACAACGCTGCTGCTAATGCTGCAGTTGCTGATGTTGAGCCAGAGAAAAAAGTAAGAAAGCCGAGGGCTAAAGATGCTGCAACCAGCTAGACAGAAATACCGTAAGATGCAAAAGGGTCGCAATAAGGGTATTGCGACCACTGGTAACAAGGTGAGCTTTGGTGAATTTGGTCTGAAAGCGATCGGTCGTGGTCGTTTGACCGCACGCCAGATTGAAGCTGCACGTCGTGTGATGACTCGTCACATTAAGCGTGGTGGCCGCGTTTGGATCCGTGTGTTCCCAGATCAACCAATTTCTAAAAAACCTGCTGAAGTACGTATGGGTAATGGTAAAGGTAGTGTGGATTACTACATCGCCCAGATTCAGCCAGGCAAAATGCTGTACGAAATGGATGGCGTGAGCGAAGAGCTGGCACGTGAGGCTTTCAGATTGGCTGCTGCCAAGCTGCCAGTCGAAACTACATTCATGACCCGTCAAATTGGCAGTTAAGGAGTAGTAACGATGAAAGCTTCTGAATTGAGAGCAAAGTCAGCAGATGAGCTCAACAACGAGTTGGTTGAGTTGCGCCGTGCACAGTTTTCCCTGCGCATGCAGTTGGCCACCCAACAATTGAACAAGGTAGATCAGCTGGGTAAAGTACGCAAGGATATCGCTCGCGTGAACTCCGTGTTGGCTGAGAAAGCGAAACAGGCATGATGACTGAAAAAGCGAAAGTAGTACGCAGTTTGACTGGCCGCGTGGTAAGCAACAAGATGGATAAAACCGTGACTGTGCTTGTCGAGCGTAAAGTGAAACACCCTCTGATTGGTAAAGTGGTTGTGAAATCGAACAAGTTTCATGCGCATGATGAAAGCAACGCATGTAACGAAGGCGATCTGGTCACAATTACTGAATCACGCCCATACTCCAAGACCAAGTCTTGGGTAGTAAGCAAAATCGAAGCTAAGTAATTTACGCTTCAAAATATAAAACCAGGAAAACGCTTGTCACAAGCGTTTTTTTGGTTGTATAATGTTGGACTTTTCGGTGCCCGCCTTAGTTGGCATGTAGCTGGCACCCCAATACTGACCGTGGTCTATTGGCCGAATTTGTGAAAGCAAGCGGCCAGTAGTGGTTATAACGGATTAAGTTGGAGATTATTTCTCATGATTCAAATGCAATCTCGGCTGGAAGTGGCCGACAACACTGGTGCGCGTTCCGTTCAGTGTATCAAGGTCTTGGGTGGTTCCAAGCGTCGTTACGCCAGCATTGGCGACATCATCAAGGTCAGCGTGAAAGATGCTGCGCCACGTGGTCGCGTCAAAAAAGGTGAAATCTACAACGCTGTGGTTGTGCGCACTGCTAAAGGTGTTCGCCGTCCAGATGGTTCGTTAGTTAAATTTGATGCCAATGCTGCAGTGTTGTTGAACAACAAGCTGGAGCCGATTGGTACACGTATTTTTGGCCCTGTGACACGTGAATTGCGTAGTGAGCGCTTCATGAAGATTGTTTCACTGGCGCCTGAAGTGTTGTAAGGCTTGGAGACAATCAAATGAGCAAAATTCGCAAAGGTGACCAGGTCATTCTGAATACAGGTAAGGATGCAGGTAAAACAGGTACTGTTTTAAGCGTCTTGCCAACCGGCCATGTAGTGGTTGAAGGCTTGAATGTGGTGAAAAAACACACTCGTCCAAACCCCATGCGTGGTATCACTGGTGGCATCATCAGCAAGGAAATGCCGGTAGACGGCTCCAATGTGGCAATCTTCAACACAAAAAGCTGATCGTGTTGGTTTTAAGGTACTGGAAGATGGTCGCAAGATTCGTGTATTCAAATCTAGCGGCGAGTCTATCGACGCATAGGAATAAATATGGCACGTTTAAAACAGTATTATAACGATAGCGTGGTTGCCAAATTGACAGAACAATTTGGTTACACCTCACCAATGCAGGTGCCGCGTATCGAAAAAATTACCCTGAACATGGGTGTAGGCGAGGCTGTGGCTGACAAAAAAGTCATGGAAAACGCTGTTTCCGATATGGAGAAGATTGCCGGTCAGAAGCCAATTGTGACCAAGGCAAAAAAATCCGTGGCGGCGTTTAAGATTCGTGATGACTATCCGGTTGGTTGTAAGGTTACTCTGCGTCGCGAGCGCATGTATGAGTTCCTGGATCGCCTGATCACTGTCGCTATTCCACGTATCCGTGACTTCCGTGGTATCTCCGGTAAGTCTTTTGACGGCCGTGGTAACTACAACATGGGTGTGAAAGAGCAGATCATTTTTCCGGAAATCGAATACGATAAAATCGATGCACTGCGCGGGATGAATATCACCATTACCACAACAGCAAAAACAGACGAAGAAGCGAAAGCTCTTTTGGCTGCGTTTAGTTTCCCTTTCAGAGGTTAAGTCATGGCAAAACTATGTATGACAGAGCGCGAGCAAAAGCGTCGCGAAACCGTTAAAAAATTCGCAGCTAAACGTGCTGATTTGGTCGCGGCAATCAATGACCAGTCCGTGAGTCCTGAAGACCGCATGGCTGCACGCTTGAAATTGCAAAGTTTGCCACGTAACTCCAGTCCTGTACGCACACGCAACCGTTGTGCTTTGACTGGTCGTCCACGTGGTGTGTTTAGTAAATTTGGTATCGCACGTAACGAGTTGCGTAAATTGATGATGGCTGGTCACGTGCCAGGTGTCACCAAGGCCAGCTGGTAACGGAGGAATAGAACATGAGTATGAGTGATCCGATTGCCGATATGTTGACCCGTATTCGTAACGCGCAACGTACGAATAAAACAACCGTTTCAATGCCTGCTTCCAAGTTGAAGGGCGCGATTGCAAACGTGTTGAAAGATGAAGGTTATATCGACGATTTCAACGTTCAAAGCAATGAAGGTAAACCTGTTTTGAACATCAGCCTGAAATACTACGCTGGTCGTCCTGTGATTGAAAAAATCGAACGCGTATCCAAACCAGGTTTGCGTATTTATAAAGGTAGTCAGAATCTGCCTAAAGTGATGAACGGTTTGGGTGTGACTATCGTTTCCACTTCTAAAGGTGTGATGACTGATCGTAAAGCACAAGCTGCCGGTATCGGTGGCGAAGTTCTGTGCATCGTGGCCTAAGGAGAATCAATATGTCACGTGTTGC
>CAKZJM010000158.1 GCA_936943315.1 uncultured Methylophilus sp.
CAGGCACCCCTGGAATATCATTGGTATACAGCCCAGATACATTAACGTTGACATTGTTGGCGACCACCACGTCAGCAGTTTGACTGGCTCCCAAAGTCACAGAGCCTGAGGGGAGGCGAATATCCTGATTCACATTGACGCCACCACTGCCTTGGACACTGAGGCTACCATTTGCTTGTAACTGCATCTCAGCATTCAGGTTAACCTGGCCGCTAGAAGCAATATCTACACGATTGACCCCATTTGCCAGCATGTCAGTACTGATCTCTGAGGTTTGCTTCTGCGCAGTATTCAGCTGGCTCTCTTCGTCAAAGTCGTCAGAAAGCTTTTGGGTTGAAGAAACAATATTCAAGCTGCCCGAGTTGTTATAAACCAGTTTAAACTGGCCGCCCTGTGGACTGGCATGATCAACCGTCTCACCGCGTTGATACAACCCAGCAACCGTGCTAGCTTGAACCTTGCCTTGCAAAGCCATATTAGTGGCTGTCAGACTCAAACTACCGGCATCGCCCCCTTGTTGGTAACTGGGCTGCAAATAGCCGGCTGCAGAAATATCTTTAGCAATGCCTGCTGAAGAACTTCCATTCAAGCCATTAGCGGTCAATGCCCACGTTCTGGTTTGACCTGAGCGTTGACTTGAGAGGGAGTAAAAATCTTGGACACTTTGATAATTCACATTAGGCAAAGCGTCTGACGCCAGTACCCACTTGCCATTAATCAGCAAACTGCTTTCGCGTATCGTGCCACTCTCATACGTTGTACTCCCTGCTGAGAGATCAATTTTAGAATTGGCTTTGCTGACGAAGTTGACTGCTGAAAAATTGACCTGCCCCCCGCCGGTAGACCGCTCTGCAATGGTTCTCGTGATACCTGCTTTCGCCTCGTCAATCACACTTTGACTTAGCAGCTTAGTGCCTTTGCGTGCATCCAGAAATAATGTTTTCCCAAAAAGGTTACCCCCTCTGAGCACTGGTGAGTCTCTCAACTGGTCTGAGAAAAGCTGTATGGCTAACTGATTACGGCTCATAGGCGCAATCGCATCTACACCAGAGACATCAATAACGGCATTATCGCCAAGAAATACGCTACTGTTATTGCCCTGAATATCAATTGCACTCACATTCACCTGACCACTATTTGCAATCACGCTGCCATTGATCGCAATATCTTTACCCTTGATATCAACGATAGAAGGCGTAATGCTCTGAGCATCAAATACCTCTTCTTTATCATTAACATCAATCGTGACTGCGGTTTTACTCCCGGCTCCAAGCGTCACCTTGCCATATACATCACTACCTGGGGTGGTAAGTGATTGTATTTCTTTAGCTTTTAAATAAATAGAGCCATTTGCGCGCACAGAAGTTGATGCAGAAATATTTCCTTGCTGATTCACAGCCAAGCCGATCAAACTGGCATTACCGTGATTGACAATAATATCGCCCAGGTTGGTCGCCTGCCCGCCTGAGCTAACTTCAACCAGCAACCCAGCAAATTTATCCAGGGTACTGAGATAGACCGTTTTACCTGCGGCAAGAATAGTCTGGCCATCTGGAGTTTTAATTACGCCACTGTTAGTGACATCAGGTGCCAGCAACATCACCCGGCCTCCATTAGCAGTGCTGATATTGGCCCCTTTAGCAACGTCAATCACACCGACAGCATCGGCAAAGGAAAATACAGGTTCGGTTTTATTCGACAAAATACCATTTTGATAAATGGTCTCAATATTGTTATTAGCGAGGTTATCAAGCGTGGTTGCGGTCAACGAGCCCACATTCACCTGTGCGCCTGCACCGAAATAAATACCATTCTGGTTCACAATGTACACATGACCATTGGAGTTCAATGCGCCATTAATCACACTAGGTGAATTGCCCATGATACGGTTTAATACGCTCGAGGATGAGTTGGGCATATTAAAGTTCACGGTCGCGTTTGAACCAATACTGAAACTGCCCCAGCGGATGATTGCGCTGTTCACGATTGTATTAACGTTCATGACATTGCCATTGACGGTGATATTACCTATGGCTGGAACAATATTGTGACCCGTTGGTAAGGTGTTGCCATCTATGGCCAATACCGGCGTACTTACCCAGCTCAGGCATCCGGCCAGGAGTAGCGCAACGCTGCCTCTTGATATCCGCCAGAAACACTGCTCTGTATCAGCATCACTTACAGGGGGGGTGGCAGTGCCTGATAAAGTCACCGTTTTTTGATGAGTACGTGCAATCTCTGCAATTGGCACCAGCATGCCCAGTCGTTTGCTAAATATCAATTTAAATCGTAACTTGTTCATACACTCACCTCAGAAACTTCAATTAACTACCGCTACTACCAGTCAAAACCAACTTTAAAATGCAATCGTGTATCGCCACTCTCCGCCATGCCAGCAGGCTTGGTCGGTGCAGTGCGCCCGTTATCCAATATCCAGCTTGATTGCAAAACGCGGGCAAAATCCAGACGCATAAACACACCATGGGTAGCTTTCATATCCACACCGAAGCCATAGGAAGACAAAATGTAACGCTCGATTTGGGAAAACCTGTCATCTGATTGAATATCTGGATTACGCGTCCTCGCCAACCCGTAGTCATAAAAAGCCAGTAGACGCATTTCTTTTACCCAAGAACCGGCATATTTTTGCAAAGGGGGAGAGCGCAATTCAGTGGTGAAATTGGCACCGACATCGCCCAGAGCACTGGACTCGAGAAAACCACGTACTGTGTCAAGGCCACCAATGAAATACTGCTCATTTGAAATGAGTGGATCCCCAGTCACTTGTCCTCCCAAAGAGCCATACCACTGCCACTGATCGGGCAAGGTCTGTGTATGCTCTAACTGTCCACGCCAGTAAGAATAATTCGGACGAGCAAATGAACGTCTGACAGCAAACTCCCTGTCATCCGCAACTAGGGCTTTGGTTGAGAAGATAAAATTGAGGTCTAGCTTGGTTGTGCTTTCCGGCGTCACCAGATTCCCAGAATAACCAATCAAAAACGGCAGATAAGTAATGGGGCTATTCTCAAGGTCATTACCAAGTACGCGGGTGTTTTGTTTGAAATCTTTATAATCAACGCCGAGGGTCAGATTATGATTGTAGGACTTGACTGGGCTCGGCATGGGATGAATATAGCGCAGGCCATAAATGTCACCGTTACCAATCACATTCAAATCGCCAACAGCACTAATATCACTTTGTGAAACCACGGCGTAGGCTGCCCAATAATCTCCTGCATAAGGAATCACATAGGTGCCAGAAAACACCTTCACTTCATTGGTGTCTTCTGGGGTCACCTGAAAGCCGAAACTTACGCTGTGGTCGCTCTGCCAGAGGTTGTCGTACCTGAGATTGCCAGCCAGACGTGTTTTAGTAGTGTTAGGCGTGTAGCGGTTGTTGTATTCAAGGCTGGCATGCAGTGGCAATTTATCATCGACTTTCAAATCCACTTCAACCATGCCTGGCGATTTGCCTGGACGCAGCACCGGGGCGACAACGCGATCTGGATTAATATTGACCGAAGCAATTTGTTTTTGCACGGTAGGAAAATGGGGAACCTTGCCTTCTTTGAACTCAGTTACCCGCTGTTTAATTTTCCCCAACGAATAATACTTGGAGCCGACGACACTTAAACGCTCTACCTTACCTTCAAGCACATCCAGCTTGACGACGCCTGCGTTCACCTCTTGTTCAGGAATAGTCACAAACACTGTCAGGTAGCCTGCTTCATGAAAACTTTGTTCCAGCGCAGTACGCGCTTTTTCCACATCGGCGATTGAACGATGTTCGCCTAAATAGGGATAAACAGCTTTTTCAATCTCAGTGACACTGAGTACTGTGTTGCCATTAACAACGTATTCAAAAATATCAAACTGATCTTTTGTAGCGACTTCAGCTGATGCTGCTTCATCGCGAATCTCGGCACCCGGCGTATTGGCGGTTTGCGGTGCGTTTGGCTCGGCCTCCTCTGCATACGTGGCAAAAGACCATAAGAGACAAACACAACTCATCACACGAAGCAACAATTGCTACACCTTTCTACTTTTTTAATTGCCACAGGCACTTATTCAGGCTTGCCATTTTGAAAGCACTGCGTGTCACAAAGATGAAATACGGACTAGTCCATGGCCTGTTTTTATTAGTCCGTACGGGTCATTGCGAGACGACTTCGATAGCTCTTTTTTTGAGGATGTATTCATCAGCCCAATGAAAAAAGCACACCCCGGTTGGGGTGTGCTTTTAATCAGGTTTCGCAGCTTTTGACTGCTAACGTTGAATTAGAACAATTGTTGAGCTTGGCAGTTGTTACCGTTGCGTGAGCCTTTAGCAACCACTTGACCCACTGTGCAAGAAGAACCTGCGAATGGGTTAACAGTCAGGCCACGTGGAACATCAGCGCAATCCAAGCCTGTGAATGCACCAACAATGTCGTTGATCACAGTCTCGCCAAATGTACCGGCTGCTGAGTTAGCCACGAAAGATTTCATCTCCATGTGGAAATCATAGCTACCTTGAGCAGCTGTGTAACGTGCATTGGCATCTACAGTTTGACCAGAACCGGCGATAGGTGCTTCTGGGTGTACGTTATCCAACTTGATATAACGGTAACCGTTTGAAGACGTATCTGTACGCCAGTTGTTTTCCAGTGACAATACACCGATCGCAAAACCAGTGGTAGACAATGCTGTTTTAGCGTTACCAGTCCCTGAACCTTCTGTGATGATTAAGGTAGAGGTGGAGTCAGCTTGACCTACTGGCAGAAGCGCGCCACCAATTGCTGAGTCACCATTACATGGGTTACGCAAGAAGGTTGCATTTGAAGAAGCTTGTGTACCAGATGTTGGCACGCGACGAGCCAAGTTCAAGGCTGCTGTTGAGCCAGGAACCAGAATGCTTGCATCAGCTGCGGTACCGCTGACGATAGACGCATATTGCGCGTGAGAGATGGTTGGTGCATTGGCTGGCAAATAATCAGGGTCAGCGCTGTTTGCAGCGGCAACACTTGCGTAAATACCTTGTGCAACTTGCATTGCGCGGTACAGTGAGGTTGAGGTCGCAATACCGAATACTTGGCCTACGTTAGCATTTGCTTCAGTACCGTAACCATCAGTTGAAATACCGAACAATGCTGCCTCAACATCCGAAAAACCACCTGCTGGCTTAACAGTCGCACCATCTGGAGCAGTGGCTGGTGTGACGATAGCGCAAGAACGGTAAGAAGGAATGGCAGTTTGGTTAGGCAGAGACAATGTACCAGTTTGTGCAACACAAGCTGAGTTTGAACCCAACTTACCAATACGACGCAGGTTGGTCGTAGCGAACACGCCATCACCGTCTACATCGTTTGGAATATGTGGTGCGTATGCGTTGAATGAACCGCCGTCGATGGTGTGATAAACCACGGACACATTACCGCCACGTACACAGGCGTAAGCCAGGAAGTTGCTGGCTGCAGAAGCGCCAGGTCTTACCACTGTTGCTGAAGAACCATTGTTGAATACAGCCAGAGTGTTGGCATCGCAACCTGCTGCAAAGCCTTGGAACACGTTGTAAGTCGGTGCAGAGTTACCGGAAATCCAGGTCTCTTTCAATGTATTCGCATTGCGTGCAGTATTGATTTGGGCTTGAGTAACAGGTGCTGCAAAAGCTTGGCCAGCAAACAGTGTTGCCGCTACAGCCAGAGCTACTTTATTGAATTTGAACATTTTTCGCTTCCTTAGATAAAGTTTGATCAGCGGCCAGTGGTTTCACTGGCCGTTTTTCATGGCCTTTTAATAAATAGATGATTAGGCTTTGCGACGGCGGGCAACCAGACCGATCACACCCAAGCCAGCCAGTAACATTGCATAGCTATCTGCTTCTGGTACTGGAATCACAAACTCTAAGGCGCCAGTTGAGGTCATTTTGAAAGTGTAATCACCATTTGGACCACTCAATACGTTAAAAGCTACTGGGGCTGCAGCAGTTGCGCCAGTCAGTTGTTGCACAACGGTCATGCTTGTATCCATATCGTTCATAGAAACGTGGCCTTGAGCATTGATACGACCTGTAGAACCGTAAGCAATTGCTTTACCAGCGAATGAGTTAACCAAGTTGGAAGTCACAACGCTAGCACCATTTTCAACACTGTTGTGGTTGTCCAAGCCATTGTTTTGGGTCATATAAGTATTAAAGTTACCAATAGATGTCTGCAACTGGTTAGAGTTAGTCAGGTTAGCACCAGACTTGTATGTGGAAATGATGCCACGTGCACCAGCACCACTACCTGTGCCATCAGCAGCATAAACAGCCCATTTTGTTGTAGAAGAGGACGCTATGCTCCAAAATGAACTCCAGGCATTTGCGTAATCACCACCAGCCAAATCAAATGACAGAGTTTTAGTCAAACCATCAGCAGACAAAGCACCTGAGATGTGTGTATCTGTCACCAAAGTTTGGAAAGTGTCGTAGCTGTAGCCCAAGTCGAAAGTCGCTGATACGTTGCTGTTAAAGTCCAGCAAAGTCAAAATCATGCTAGAGCTACCGCTTGTTGCAAATGTCATGGCCGCTTGTGCTGGAACTGTTGCAGCTGCCAATGCCAATGCAGCCACCAATGTTTTTACTTGAAATTTCATAAACTTCTCCTTAAATTTTTTAGACAAACCGATAGAAAGAGCAAACTACTAATACCTGAGCGAATACGATGAAACTCATCCTGAAAAATTATGGGGTCACAACATGACAGCCTGTTTTGAAAGCCTAGTCCGCATGGACTAGTCTGCTTGCGCCAAATGACCCATAAAAATCTGATGTATTTTAGAAACAGAAAATGACAAGCTATAAGCAGAAACTAGTCCTTTCGGACTAGTTGCATAGGCATTAGAAACGAAAGAAAAACGGTACGTAGAAAAGGGAAGGAAGAGTATTATTGCTTACGGGCAATCAAACCCAGCTTGAGGGCTTTACTTGCGGCCTGGCTGCGGGTTTCCACATCCAGTTTGCGCAGGATGTTTTGCACGTGATTTTTAATCGTGAGCGGGCTGACCTGCATGATATTGCCGATCTCCCAATTGGTTTTACCTGCCTGCAACCATTCCAGCACTTCGAGTTCGCGCTTGCTCAAGGGCTTGATGCGGCCATTGCGCGCAGTCGTGGATAAGATAGAGGGACATTTATTGGCAGTGACTTTGACGATGGCGCAATGCAAGTGCGGCATCAACAACTCCAAGAGATGGGCTGTTTGCGCATTAACCGGTGAACTGAGGCGACCAAACATGACCATGGTGGCAATACGGCTGTGCTCATTGCCAAACCCATGTACAACAAAGCGCTTGAGCTCGGAAGCGAGCATACGCTCAGCGTCGACATGTTCTACCGCGTAGTGGTTATATTGCTGGGA
>CAKZJM010000159.1 GCA_936943315.1 uncultured Methylophilus sp.
TTGCGACTGGCCCCGGCGTTGACGGCGTTTATGCAGCAACATCCTCAATTAGAAATCTGGCTGGATGCCGATAACCGGCATGTGGATATGGTGAGCGAAGGCTACGACATGGTCATCCGTGTCACCGACCAGCCGGAAGAAGGCATGGTTGCGCGCAAGCTCGAAAATGCGGCGATGCGTTTGTGTTGCAGCCCGGAATACATTGCCCGCAACGGTATTCCTGCCTCACCACAAGCACTGGCAACGCACGCTTGCCTGACACATCGGGCCAGCGAATGGGTGTTTGCCGACCATGAACAAATTCACCGCATCCCGATTCATGCCAGATTAAGATCTAACCACGGCGAGGTGTTGCGCGATGCTGCCCTGGCCGGGCTAGGCATCACCGGATTACCCTATTTTTACGTCATGGATGACTTGCAAAGCGGGCGCCTGATCGAGATTTTGACCGAATTCGGCATGCATCAGGCGGGTATTTACGCCATGTATCCTTATCACAAGCAGGTGTCAGCCAATGCACTCGCATTCATCGAGCACTTAAAAAATTGGTTTGATACAGAGGCCTGAAGCGGGGTGGCTATTCCACCAGATTATTCAACCAACATCACCCGCTTACCGCCATCCACACTGTATCCGCCAGGGCCAAAGGCAATCACCACCAGTAACCCGCCAATAATGGTGATATTTTTGAGGAACATGATCACCTGCACCGGATCTGCCATATTGCTATGAAACATTAATGCGGCGACAAAGGTGAACACGGCAATCCCGGCGGCGGCCAGTTGCGCCTTGAAGCCAACCAGCAAGGCCAGGCCCAGGCCCAGCTCAACAAACAATGAGACTACATAGGCCACCTGCGGCAAAGGTAAGTGCGCACTTTCGATATAGGTCATGGTTCCTGAAGGATCCATGACTTTGGTAATGCCACTAATGATAAAAATCAGAGATAACAAAACACGCCCCAGAAAACTGAACCAACGCTGCCGTACATTCATACTGATCGCTCCTTATCGTTATTGAACGCGCTGCTTCACCGCATTGAGCGGTAAAGACATCGGTATGACGCATGCCGGTGACCAATCCATGCCGCGGTTGACTCCCAGCGGCTCAGCCCCAATCCTGACTACCGGTGTATCACATTTGTTACTCTGCACCATTCCTGTCATAAATGCCAGAAACATTTGACATTTAAAAATAACGGTGTTAAGTTAACAACGTTACTTAATTTAAGACTCCCTTTACCCAATGCCGCCCAGGGTTAAAACTGACGCCGAAAAGCATGCCGTTCGCTCCAGCATTATGGATGCGGCCAGGGAGCTTTTTATCCATCAGGGCGTAGAAGCCGTGACCATGCGCGCCGTGGCGCAACGGGTAGGTTATTCTGCCACCAGCCTTTACCTCTACTTTAGCGATAAAGAACAACTGCTACGCGCAGTGGTGGATGCCGACGTCATCAAGCTGGCGCAAGCGCTGAAATCCACCTTGGAGATCAGTGACCCGCTGCAACGCTTTTTACAGTTCGGCCAGCATTATGTGCAATTTGCACTGACCAACCCCAATCACTACCGCATGATGTTCATGACGCAACACCCATCGTGCGACCCCGCCTTTTCGAGCATTGAACAAAACAACCCTGAGCAGGATGCCTACGCCCAACTGATTGGGGTCGTCACCAGCGCCTGGCATGCCGGGGTGTTTAGACCCACCCTGAACGACCCGGTATTGATTGCGCAGACTGTTTGGGCTGCCATGCACGGACTGTGCGCCTTGCAAATCAACCTGGCCGATGACGCCTGGATCAACTGGCGTCCGTTAGACACCCGTGCGCAAGCCATGATGGAGATGTGCCTGCACGGATTAATGAAAGACCCCTCTCATGAATAAACCTGTCATGAATAAGACTATGATTTGCAGCGTGTGCCTGGCCATTCTGGTCAGCGCCTGCCACCAGCCGACCGAAGCCCCCGCAGCACCCCGCCCGGTATGGGTCATGACCGTAGGCGAATCCGGCCCATCGGCCTCCGCCAGTTACACGGGTGAGGTTAAATCGCGCTATGAATCCAGCATAGGCTTTCGCATTGGCGGCAAAATCATCTCCAGAGCCGTCAACGTAGGCGACCTGGTGGAAAAAGGCCAGTTAATCGCCCAACTCGACCCGAATGACACCCGCCTGAATGCACAAGCGGCAAATGCCGATGTGCAAACGGCACAAGCCAACCTGGCGCTGGCACAGGCCGAACTCGAACGCCGCCAGCAGCTCTACCGCCAGCAATTCATTTCGAAATCCGCCCTCGATAGCTACGAAACCCAGGTCAAAACCACTCAGGCACGTCTTGAACAAGCCAAATCACAGGCAGCAGTCAGTGCGCATCAGACCGGCTACACCCAATTGGTCGCCGACCGCTCCGGTGTGGTCGGCATGATCCAGGCCGAGCCCGGCCAAGTGGTGACTGCCGGGCAAACCATCGCCCAGATCTACGATTTGCAAACCCTGGAAATTCTGATCGCCGTGCCGGAATCGCGCATAGACCATCTGCATGTGGGGGATACGGCCAAGATTACGCTCAACGACATGCCGCAAACCTACCAGGGTCGCGTGCGCGAAATCTCCCCTGCCGCCAATAGCCAGACGCATGCATTTGACCTGCGCATCCAGTTACTGGAGGCAGAACAGCGCGTGAAATTGGGTATGACGGCACAAGTCAGCTTTACTCAGGCGCAGCCTGCGGCAGCCATCATCGTCCCGGTCACGGCCGTGTCGCAACAAAACGGGCATCCAAGCGTCTGGGTGGTTGATGCACAACAAACCGCCCATGCCCGCCAAGTGACCACCGGCGCAATCACAGAACAGGGCATTGAAATCACTGGCGGGTTACAGCCGAATGAGAAGATTGCCACCATAGGCATCCACACCCTCACTGAAGGCATGGCCGTGCAAGCCGTGACCCCTCGCCCAGAGGTATTGCGCTAATGAGCGATTTACAGCACAAGCCAGACGCACACGAAGAGGTACAGCAGGCCTCTATGATGCACCGCTTTAACCTCTCAACCTGGGCACTCAAAAACCAGGTGCTGGTTATGTATTTTATTCTCCTGACCTTGATTGCGGGGGTGTTTGCCTACACCCACCTCGGGCAATCTGAAGACCCGCCCTTCACTTTTAAAGTGATGCTGATACGCAGCAGCTGGCCTGGCGCTTCTGCGCAAGAAGTCGAACAGCAAATCACCGACAAAATCGAGGAAAAACTGCAAGAAATTCCCTCGATTGACTACACCAGCAGTTACTCGCGCCCTGGTGAATCCGTGGTGTTTATTGTGATCCGCGATGACACGTTCTCTGAGAAAATCCCCGAGCTGTGGTACCAGGTACGCAAAAAAATAGGCGATATCCGCCACACCTTTCCCCGCGACCTGCAAAGCCTGACGTTTAACGATGAGTTCAGTGATGTGTACGGCACCATGTATGCCATTACGGCGGATGGTCTAACCCCGCAACAACTGAAACGGCAAGCCGAGTGGGTACGTGCCCGCCTGCTCAAACTGCCCGATATAGAAAAAGTCGATTTATTTGGTGAGCAGGCCCAAAAAATCATCATCGAAATCTCCAACCAGAAGCTGACCTCCCTGGGCATCAGTCCGGCACAGCTGGCGCAGATGCTGCAACAACAAAACACCGTTATTGGTGCGGGCACCTTTGACGCTGGCCCAGAAAGAATCCGGCTAGATGTGAGTGGCCGCTTACAGACGCTGGAAGATTTGCGCCAGTTCCCCATCCGCGCCGGTCAACAAAACCTGACGCTGGGAGACATCGCGACCATTAAACGCGGCTATGCCAACCCGCCTGCGCAACGCATACACTACAACGGCCAACCGGCCTTATTGATTGGCGTGAGCATGCAGGAAGGGGGCGATGTGGTCTCCCTAGGCAAAGCCATGCAACACACCATTAAAGAGGTGCAACAGCAGTTGCCAGTCGGCGTGCAATTGCAACTGGTGACCTCGCAGCCAGAGATCGTCCAGCACTCCGTGCACGATTTTGTGCGCTCACTGACCGAAGCGCTGGTGATTGTGCTGGCCGTGAGCCTGCTATCGCTAGGCTGGCGCACTGGCATTGTGGTGGCAGTGGCGATTCCCATAGTGCTGGCAGGCACCTTTCTGCTGATGGACTGGCTGGACATCGGCCTGCACAAAATCTCCTTGGGCGCGCTGATTCTCGCGCTGGGCTTGCTGGTGGACGATGCCATTATTGCGGTGGAAATGATGGCCTCTAAAATGGAACAAGGCTGGGAGCGCATGCAAGCAGCCTCGTTTGCCTTCACCTCTACCGCCATGCCCATGCTCACCGGGACGCTGGTCACCGTGGCAGGCTTCCTGCCCATCGCCACTGCGGTGTCATCCACCGGGGAATACACCCGCTCCATCTTTCAGGTGTCAGCAATTTCATTGACCTTATCCTGGATTGCCGCTGTGATCGTGATCCCGTTCCTGGGCTATCACTTACTGCCTGACGCCAAGCCTCACAGCGGAGCAAGCACTCATAATCATGACTCGATTTATGAAACCAAGTTTTACCGCCGTCTGCAAGCCACCGTCAGCTGGTGCGTGCAGCACAAAGGCAGCGTGATCCTGGCCACCATTATCCTGTTTGTGGTCTCCATGATGAGTTTCGGCAAAGTACAACAACAGTTTTTCCCTGACTCTACCCGCCTGGAAGTGGTGGTTGATCTGCGCCTGGCCGAAAACGCCAGTGACCAATCGACCGACGCCGCCGTGAAGCACCTGGAACAATGGCTGCAAGACTGGCAAAAGAAACATGGTGCGCTACAAAATGTGGTGTCTTATGTCGGCTCTGGCGCGCCGCGCTACTATCTGCCGCTTGATGTGCAATTGGCACACCGCGCTTTTGCACAACTGGTGATTCTCACCAATGACCTGAAGCAACGTGAAGCGCTGCGCAATGACCTGCTCACTGTGTTTGAGCACGATTACCCGCAACTGCGCGCCTCAGTCATCCGCTT
>CAKZJM010000160.1 GCA_936943315.1 uncultured Methylophilus sp.
AACATCTCCGCTTTCACCGTATGATCCGGGCAGGCCCGGTAGCCAGGGGCCGGGCGGATACCTTTGTATTGCTCTTTGATCAGGGCTTCATTGCTTAAGTCTTCGTCTGCGGCATAGCCCCACAGGTCTTTACGCACACGCTCGTGCATGTACTCGGCGAAGGCTTCCGCCAGCCGATCCGCCAGTGACTTGAACATGATGGCGTTGTAGTCGTCATGATTCTTTTCGTAGTCGGCCAGGCGTTTTTCCATGCCCAGGCCAGCAGTCACGGCAAACAGGCCGATATAATCATCAGTGCCTTTGGGCGCGATAAAGTCGGCGATGCATTGATTGGGGCGGGCAATACCGTCGATAACTGGTTTTTGCGTTTGCTGGCGCATGCCGTACCAGGTCAGGGCGACCTGGCTGCGGGTGTCGTCGGTGTAAATTTCGATATCGTCGCTGTTCACCTGGTTGGCGGGCAGCAAAGCGATCACGCCGTTCGCACTTAACCAGCGGCCATCGATGATGCGCTTGAGCATGACCTGCGCTTCGGCAAACACTTTGGTGGCGGCTTCGCCGACGACTTCATCTTTTAAAATCGCTGGATAAAAACCGGCCAGGTCCCAGGTTTGGAAGAAGGGGCCCCAGTCGATATATTGCGCGATGAGGGCGAGGTCGATATTTTTGAACACACGGCGGCCAATGAATTTGGGTTTCACCGGCGCAGCAGGGCCAGTAAATTCCAGTTTGGCAGCGTTGGCACGTGCATCGGCCAGGCTCAGCATGGGCACGCCTTTTTTGTTGGCATGCTGGTGACGCGCTTTTTCGTAATCGGCCTGAATCTCGGCTAAATAAGCACCACGTGTTTCCGGCGTGAGCAGGTTTTGCATGACGCTGACTGAACGTGAGGCATCTGGCACGTAGATGACCGGGCCTTCGTAGTTAGGCGCAATTTTCACCGCGGTATGCGCACGTGAAGTGGTGGCACCGCCGATCAGCAATGGCGTCTGGTTTTCGACAAAGTGCGGGTCGCGTTGCATTTCTTTGGCGATATAAGCCATTTCTTCGAGCGATGGCGTGATCAGGCCACTCAACCCGATGATGTCAGCGTTTTCGCGCTTGGCCATCTCCAGAATTTCAGCGGCGGGCACCATGACGCCCATGTTCACCACTTCGAAGTTGTTACACTGCAACACGACGGAAACAATATTCTTGCCGATGTCGTGCACATCGCCTTTCACCGTAGCGATCACTACTTTGCCTTTGGGCTTGGCGACCATGCCGGTGCGGCGTTCTTCGGCAGCTTTTTCTTCTTCAATAAACGGGATCAGGTGCGCCACGGCGGATTTCATCACGCGGGCAGATTTCACCACTTGCGGCAGGAACATCTTGCCCTGGCCGAACAGATCACCGACCACATTCATGCCATCCATCAGCGGGCCTTCAATCACGTGAATCGGCCGGCCGCCCTTGCTCATGATATCCTGACGCACTTCTTCAGTATCGGCGACGATAAAGTCGGTAATGCCATGCACCAGGGCATATTCGAGACGTTTGTTGGCAGGCACCGGATTCTCTGGGGTGCCGCGCCAGGCCAGTGTGGCTTCGGCTTTTTTGCCACCGGCGACCAGTGTGCCGGCGATCTCGATCATGCGCTCGGTCGCGGCCAAGGGATTGTCCGGGTCGACGACACGGTTAAGCACCACATCTTCCACACGCTCACGCAACTCCGGCTCAATGTCGTCATACACACCAACCATCCCGGCATTCACAATCCCCATGGTCATGCCCGCCTGGATGGCGTGGTAGAGGAACACGGTATGAATGGCTTCACGCGCAGGCTCCGCGGAAGCTGAAGCTGACATTGGACACCCCACCAGAGATCCGCGCATACGGCAGGTTTTGCTTGATCCAGCGCGTAGCTTCGATAAAGTCGACTGCGTAGTTGTTATGCTCTTCAATGCCGGTGGCAATGGCGAAAATATTGGGGTCAAAGATAATGTCTTCTGGCGGGAAGCCCTGGCCGACCAGCAAGTCATACGCGCGTTTACAGATTTCGGTTTTGCGCGCAAACGTATCGGCCTGGCCTTTTTCGTCAAACGCCATTACCACCACTGCGGCGCCATAGCGCTGGCACAGTTTGGCCTGGCGTAAAAACTCCGCTTCGCCTTCTTTCATCGAAATGGAGTTAACGATGGCCTTGCCTTGCACGCACTTGAGGCCCGCCTCAATCACCGCCCATTTTGAGGAGTCGATCATGATGGGCACGCGGGCGATATCCGGCTCGGAGGCCACCAGGTTGAGGAAGTGGGTCATGGCCTTGACCGCGTCCAGCATGCCTTCGTCCATGTTAATGTCGATGACCTGCGCGCCATTTTCCACTTGCTGACGCGCCACACTGAGTGCTTCTTCGTACTGCTCGTTGATGATCATGCGCGCAAACGCCTTGGAGCCGGTCACGTTGGTCCGCTCACCGACGTTCACAAACAGCGACTGTTCATCAATCACAAACGGTTCCAGGCCAGACAACTTGGTGGTGACAGCTAACGCAGGCACCTGGCGTGGTGGCAGGTCTTTAATCGCGTTATAAATGGCGTTGATATGCGGTGGCGTCGTCCCGCAACAGCCACCGGCGATATTGATAAAGCCGCTTTGCGCAAACTCTTTCACCAGGCTGGAGGTCACATCCGGCGTTTCATCAAAACCAGTGTCTGACATCGGGTTAGGCAACCCGGCGTTGGGGTAAATGCAGACAAACGTGTCAGCCACTTTGCTAAGTTCTTCAGCATAAGGGCGCATCAAAGTCGCACCTAGTGCGCAGTTGAGGCCGACAGTCAGAGGTTTCACGTGACGCACAGAGTGCCAGAAAGCGGTGACGGTCTGGCCGGAGAGAATACGGCCAGATGCATCGGTTACCGTGCCGGAAATCATGATGGGCCAGGTCTTGCCTTGCTCTTCAAAAAAGGTTTCGATGGCAAACAGGGCTGCTTTACAGTTCAGCGTATCAAAAATGGTTTCCACCATCAGGATATCGGCACCGCCTTCGACCAGGCCACGGATTTGCTCCAGGTAAGAAGCCACCAGCTGGTCAAAATTGACGTTACGCGCCGCCGGGTCGTTCACATCGGGTGAAATCGAAGCGGTTTTAGGGGTAGGCCCCAACGCGCCCGCGACAAAACGGGGCTTGTCCGGTGTGCTGTATTTGACGCAAGCCGCTTTCGCCAGCTTGGCGGCCTCGACGTTCATCTCATACACCAGGTGCGCCATGTGGTAATCGTCTTGCGCGACGCTGGTCGCACCAAAGGTGTTAGTTTCAATGATATCGGCCCCAGCCGCCAGGTACTTCTCGTGAATCTCCTGGATCACGTGCGGCTGCGTCAGTGTGAGCAACTCGTTGTTGCCTTTGACAAACAGTTCACGCTCGCCCGCCGGGCCTTGGAAATCCTTAAAACGCTCGCCACGGTAGTCGGCCTCAGTCAGCTTGTATTGCTGAATCATGGTTCCCATCGCACCATCCAGAATCAGGATGCGTTGGGACAAGGCTTCACGTAGCCATTGTTCAGTGGGGGAGACCGGCAGTGTCATGCGTATCAACTTGAAACGAAAAGCATTATTTTATCACAAGCCCCCCGTGCCCTTGCCAGGCGGCCTGCGCCTGTTGAAACCGCCATAAGACTGAAACAAATTGCATCGCATTCCTCAGGGTTGAAAGGGTAGGCGAATTAAAATAATGGCTTTAACATGCTGCTTTATTGCAAACACAAACAGCATAAATAGGTGAAGGTGCACATGATTTCCGGCTTGGTTCAACTCTTTTTATGGCAAGGCCTGGGCGAACTGCTCAGCAAATTCTTTTTACCCGGCATCCCTGGCCCGGTGCTTGGCTTGTTACTCCTGCTGGCCTTTTTATGCCTGCGCGGTCAGGTCGATAGCGATTTAGCCATGGTCGCAGACAGCTTCCGCCAGCATCTGGGGTTATTGTTTGTGCCCGCCTCGGTCGGCGTTTTGCTGTTTTTGCCTGAACTGCAAACGCATGCCATGGCGGTCGGCACCGCCCTACTGGTCAGCGTCATCCTCACCATTGCCGTGACGGCGATTGTGCTCAAAGTGTTCTGGTATGTATCCCTCAAGCGCAGCAAGGGGCACCGTCATGAATAAAGGGGCTAGTCATGAATAAACGCATCCCGATTTCCGAGATCTGGGTTTACCTTTCCGGCGACCCCTTATTTGCCCTGATTATCACCCTGGCCACCTACCAGCTAGGCTACCTGCTATATGTGCGCGCCAAACGCCATCCGCTGGTCAACCCGGTGGCGATTTCGGTGATTGCCACTTGCATCATCATCGACCTGCTCGACATGCCTTATGAAAAATATTTCGAAGGCGCGCAGTTTGTGCACTTTTTACTGGGCACGGCCACCGTGGCTCTGGCGGTGCCGATTTACCATGGCTTCAAGCGCATGCAAGGCAAAATCTTCCATATCTGGATTGCACTCACAGCGGGCAGCACCGTCTCCATTGTCAGCGCAGTCGCCATCGCCAAACTCATGGGCGCCACTGACAATATCGTCGGCAGCATGTATGCCAAATCGGTCACGGCACCGATTGCCATGGGCATTGCCGAGCGGTTAAACGTTTCACCTACCCTCACCGCGGTGTTTACCGTCATCACCGGCATGCTAGGCGCCATTCTCGCGCCGTATATCCTCAATGCAGTCAAAGTGCAGCAATGGTGGATACGCGGCACAGCGATTGGCGTCGGTGCGCATGGGCTGGGGATTACACGGGCATTTAGCGTGAATGAAGAAGCAGGGATTTATGCCAGCATGGCGATGGGGCTGAATGGTGTGATTAGCGCGATAGGATTGCCGATAGTGTTGACTTATTTACGGCCACATTTGGGGTTTTAGGTCTTTTGGAAAATAATCGGCATTAACTCGCAGTATTGGAATTCAACGCAGATTTTTTCGCCTTTAGGCGAGTTACTTTCTGTTGCTTGCCCCACAGAAAGTAACCAAAGAAGAGGGCACCCAGCCATC
>CAKZJM010000161.1 GCA_936943315.1 uncultured Methylophilus sp.
GTCTTCCAGCTCCAGCTTGACCGGACGCGTGGTAAAACCCACGGACTGCGCCATGGCCATCAGGTAATTGAGCGTGGTGCCTTTAATCGAAATCAGGAACAGGCGCCGTAACGTCGCCAAGTCTGTGCGAAACCCGTGATAGTTTGAAACCATGGCCAAACAGGCCAGGCCGCATTCGCTGGCCTCCGTTTGTAAAATAACCGGCAGCTTGCGCCCGAACCCGAATGACAGTTGATTAAGAAATGACATGACCTTCTTTCATGCGTATGGATTACAGCTTGCCTGTCAAACTGAGCAAGGGCTCCAGCACCCACTCATATAACCTTCGACGCTCCAGCATAATGTCAGCATCCAGTAGCATGCCTGCCTGTAGTGGCTGCTGCTGACCATAGGCTGTCATTGACTGGCGATCCAGTGTCACGGTGATGCGATAAAACGGTTCGCTATTCTGGCTATTGGGGGAAACATTGCCCATGGTAAAAATTTCGCCAGCTGGCATCGCCGTTCTGGAGACGGACTGTACACGGCCACTGGCCTGGCCAAACTTCTGGTATGGATAAGCCTGGTAACGCAGACGCACCGGCACCCCCTCGCGCACAAAACCCACGGCGCGACTAGGCGCAAACAAATGCGCTTGCAATAAGGCGCCCGTAGGCACAATGCTCACCAGGGGGCGACTGCCTTCGACGGTAGTCCCCAAGTTGGCTACCACTGCGGTTGCCGTGCCGGACTCCGGCGCCCGGATCACCAGCCTACGTTTGGCTTCACTCTCGGTGAGTTGCTGGTTGACCGCAGACACGCTACGTTGCAACTGCGCGATCTGGTTTTGGTGTTTGGCGCGCAAACTGGATAATTCATCCTGCCTAGCCACCAATTCGCGCTTCATGCGTAATTGCTCGCGCGCCATAGACTCCAGCCGGGACGATTGTTCTATCCAGTCCTCCTGCTTTTGCTGGGTTTGTTCGCGTGAAATATAGTTTTTCTCTAACAAACCCTGATAGCGCTTATGCGCTTCATCACTGAGTTGTACCCGTGTTTGCTGGGACTGATACTGCAACTCAAGCCGCTGCAATTCATCTTTGATACCGTCGATGCGCGATTGCAAGGCTTGCTGTTCATCATGCTGTTGTAACCTGGTTTTTACGATTTCATCTTCCAGGGATTGCCTCTGCTGCTTGTGTTGCGTACTAATGGATTCCTGAATGGAGCCCTGCGCATCAGAGTAGCGCTCACTGGAAAGAATAAACAAGATGTCGCCCTGCTTGACCGATTGCCCCTCCCGCACCTTTTTTTCAACCACAATGCCAAACTGCGGTGCATAGACTTTGACCAGGCCGGTTTCCGGCACCAGCTGACCCACCACGGTACTGCGTTTGGTATAGGTGCCCCACACCATGAAGGCGATGACGATCCCGGCGAACAACATCGCCATCAGTGTCAAATACACATAGCTCATGGGTCGAATGAGCAAAATCTTGCCCAGCCATTGATTTTTTTGTGCGTTAAGTGCCGCGTGACGGAAAAGAGGCTGATTTGCCATAAGAGAGGCCGGAAGCTATGGTTACAATAGGTTAAATTTAATAATATTTATTAACAATCTAATCGATTATAAGAGCGCTTCACATTTGATGCAACCAAGTCCATCCCTTTTAGCTGCGGCCTGTTAACTTACCCTTCCCGTTCTACGCATCTACCGTTTTATCCACTCCATCCATGCGTCATGCCTATGCTGATTGCAAGGCATAGCACAAGCATGATGCCTATGGGTCAGCATTCATCACTTTTGGGTTAATCATTAACCCATTGATTATAAACATGATATTTGTGGCACACATTCTGCAATAACTCATGCGGGACGTCACTGCGCGCACAGCAGCGCTGCCTGACTTTTATCCAATTTAATTAATGACCAAACAGAGTGTATACATGAAAAATAAACCATCTCCAGGCCTGCGTTTATCGTTACTGACCAGCCTTGCCCTGCTTAGCTCACAGGCCTTTGCCGAGGCCACCATACAGCGTAACGAAAACCAATTTCTCAACATCGGGGTGGCTTCCCGCATCAGCTTTAGCTCTATTAAAGATGCGGCGCCAAACGGCAAAGACCGTTCTAATGACTTTGAAGTAGAAGAGGCCCGTTTGTACACCAACGGCAAATTGCATGAGAATGTTTCATTTGAATTTAACTTTGCACGTAACACGGCAGACGACAAAATCGAGCTGCTGGACGGCCATCTGGGACTGGAGTTTAACCACTACGCCAACGTCTGGATCGGTCGATTCCTGCCTGCTGCCAGCCGTGCCTCCGCGGTCGCACCGATGTACTCCACGACATTCGACTTCCCCATCGCCGAGCAGGGTTCTTACCAGTTTGCGGGCCGTGATAATGGTGCCGTCTTCTTTGGTACCGATAGCAGCAGCGCCTTTAAATACTATCTCTCAGCCACCAATGGCCGCCCCAGGACAAAGGGCGGCCATAGCGGATCCTGATGATCCGCGGCTCCGGTGGGGCGCCGAAGCCTGGAACCCAGCTGCGGCAGGCCGGGCAGGCCGCCTTTCGGGCATGGGGCGGCGGTGAGGCGAACGCTATCGCCTTTGCGCATTCTGCGACACTGTACCTAGGTATGGGGCGACTACACCTGTGGGCAATTTCGGCGCGCGGGCTGCCCGCTTAGGCTGATCCTCAATGGACAGGCCGATGACCGGCTTGCCGTTCTTCCGGTCTCAAGGAAAACCGCCATGGATAAGACAGCCGCACAACAGCTTCGCCGCCACGATCTCGCCACTCCGACGGATCTAGGATCCGAGGCGGCGCGCGACATCTCGGCAGCGCTGACCGCCCTGCTCGCAGACGTCTTCGCGCTCTACATCAAGACCAAGAACTTCCACTGGCACATGTCCGGCCCGAATTTCCGCGACTATCACCTGCTGCTGGATGACCAGGGTGCCGAACTCTTCGCGATGACCGATGCGATTGCCGAGCGCGCCCGCAAGATCGGCGGCTCGACGCTTCGCTCCATCGGCCATATCGCCAGGTCGCAGCGACTGCTGGATAACGACGCCGCCTTCGTCACGCCGGACGACATGCTCGCCGAACTGCGCGACGACAACCGTCAGCTCGCCGCGCTCATGCGCCAGGTTCACGAGCTCGCCGATGGCGCCAACGACGTGGCCACCACGAGCGTTCTCGAGAACTGGATCGACGAGACCGAACGCCGTCACTGGTTCTTGTTCGAGATTACCCGCCGCTCCCACTGACAACGCAGACACCGGATGGAACCTGCCATGCTGCCCAACCATTTTCTCATCTCGCGAAGGCAGGCGCTTGTCGCCGGCGCAGCCCTGTCGGCTGCGTCCGCCATGCCCTCGCTTGCCGCCACCCAAACCAGCCAATCACAGAAGGAAGGAAGTTTTCCCATGACACACAGCTTCGTCGAAACCAAAGACG
>CAKZJM010000162.1 GCA_936943315.1 uncultured Methylophilus sp.
AGCAACTGGGCTTGCCTCTGATTGCCGTGACCGGCAGCAATGGTAAAACCACGACCAAGGAAATGATCGCCGCCATCATGCAAGGCCATGTAGGCGGTGCCGACAACGTTCTCGCAACGGCTGGTAACTTTAATAATGATATCGGCATGCCGCTCACCCTGTTGCGCCTGCGCCCTGCACACCGTTGCGCCGTGATTGAAATGGGTATGAATCACCTGGGCGAAATTGATTACCTGACACACCTGGCCCGCCCCAATGTGGCCGTGATTAACAATGCAGGCACGGCCCATATTGGTGAATTAGGCTCACGTGAAAACATCGCCAAGGCCAAAGGCGAGATTTTTGGCGGGCTGGCGGATGATGGCGTGGCTGTGATTAATGCGGACAGCGACTTTGCTGATTACTGGCGCAGTTTAAACCCCACACGCCGAATACTTAGTTTTGGCATTGAGCAGGCCGCAGACGTGCGTGGCGAAGTGTTAAATACAGAGTCCAGCTTCAATGTGCACTACCAAAGCCACTCTGTCGCCGTGACATTGGCCGTGCCGGGCGCGCACAACATCATGAATGCGCTGGCGGCATCGGCCGCTTGCCTGGCTGCCGGAGCCAGCTTGGCTGAGGTGGCACAAGGGCTGGAAAGTTTTGCCGGCGTCAAAGGTCGCTTGCAGCAGAAAACCGCCGCCAATGGCGCGAGAGTCATTGATGATACGTATAACGCCAATCCCGATTCCATGCGCGCAGCGCTGGATGTCTTGAAAACGCAGGGGGGGCATACGGTATTTGTCATGGGCGATATGGGTGAGCTGGGCGCAGACGCCAGGGAAATGCATGCGCAGATTGGCCAATACGCCAGAGAAAACGGCATTGCGAAGCTGTATGCACTGGGCGAGTTTACGCAGGCGGCGGTCGCGGCTTTTGGTGCACAGGCGCAGCATTTTGCCTCTGTAGAAGCGCTGGCCGAAGCATTGCAGGCACAGACTTCGGCACAGGATGTGGTGTTGGTAAAAGGCTCGCGCTTCATGCAAATGGAGCGTGTGGTGAATGCGTTAGTGGAATCGCAAGCCACTGAATTGGTGGGGAAATAGGGAGCGTATGTTACTAGAACTAACAAGATGGCTGGCATCGGATGTACACGGGTTTCATGTCTTTAATTACATCACCTTCCGTGCAGTGCTGGCGACGCTGACTGCGCTGGCGATCTCCTTTCTGGTGGGGCCGGCCATGATACGTAAGCTCACCGAATACAAGGTGGGTCAGGCGGTGCGTGATGATGGCCCGCAAACACACCTGGTTAAAGCAGGGACGCCAACCATGGGCGGCGCCTTGATTCTGGTCGCTATTGCGGTGTCTACCTTGTTGTGGGGCAACCTGCATAACCGCTTTATCTGGGTAGTCCTGATCACCACCCTTGGCTTCGGCGCTGTGGGCTGGGTAGATGACTACCGCAAGGTTGTGTATAAAAATCCGAAAGGCTTGTCTGCCAAAGAAAAATATTTCTGGCAAAGCCTGATTGGTTTTGGCGTGGCAGGCTTTTTGTACGCCACCTCGACCACACCGGTTGAAACCACCTTGATCGTGCCTTTCTTCAAACACCTGGTGTTTCCGCTGGGGGCTGTGGGTTTTATCGTGCTGACTTACCTGGTGATTGTCGGCAGTAGTAACGCTGTCAACCTCACCGATGGCCTGGATGGTCTGGCCACGTTGCCTACCGTCATGGTGGGCAGTGCCCTCGCCATTTTCTCCTATGTGGCCGGTCACGCCGTGTTTTCCAAATATCTGGGCATTCCTTATGTTGCGGGCGCCAGTGAGCTGATGGTGTTTTGTGCGGCCATGGCGGGCGCGGGCCTGGGCTTCTTGTGGTTTAACGCTTACCCGGCTGAAGTGTTTATGGGCGATGTCGGCGCGCTGGCATTAGGGGCTGCGCTCGGCGTGGTGGCCGTGATCGTGCGTCAGGAAATTGTGCTGTTCATCATGGGCGGCGTATTTGTGATCGAAACATTTTCGGTGGCGGCGCAAGTCCTGTATTTCAAATACACCAAGAAAATGACGGGAACCGGTAAGCGCATCTTTTTGATGGCCCCTTTGCACCATCACTATGAGCAAAAAGGCTGGAAAGAGACGCAGGTGGTTGTGCGTTTCTGGATCATCACCATGATGCTGGTGCTGGTTGGTTTATCCACCTTAAAACTGAGATAACAGACGGAATCCATCGTCAGGCGACAACATGAAAAAACAGTTTGAACAACAGCGTATTGCAGTACTGGGACTGGGTGACACCGGCTTCTCGGTCTTGCGCTGGCTGCGTCAAATGAACGCAGAGGTGGTGATGTTCGACTCCCGCCAGCATCCAGCCGGATTGGATCGCCTGCAAGAAGAGTTTCCTGAGGTGGAGTACCACCTTGGCCCGTTTAATGCGGCATTGTTGTCGGCCATGGACCTGATTGTGGCCAGCCCCGGCGTATCTTTAAAAGAGCCTGCCATTGCCGA
This sequence comes from uncultured Methylophilus sp., assembly GCA_936943315.1. Lineage (GTDB taxonomy): Bacteria > Pseudomonadota > Gammaproteobacteria > Burkholderiales > Methylophilaceae > Methylophilus. The sequence goes on from CAKZJM010000162.1 coordinate 2,488, forward strand.
GATGATTGCTCAGGGTAAGAGCGTGGTTGGCGACGTGGAATTGTTTGCCCGTTTCCGTGCACCGTATGCCAAGGTCATTGCGATTACCGGCTCCAATGGTAAAACCACCGTCACCTCGCTGGTCGGTGAAATCTGCAAACAGGCGGGCTTGAATACCATCGTGGCGGGCAATATTGGCTTACCAGTGCTGGACACCCTGCAAATGACCGCGCCAGATGTCTATGTGCTGGAACTTTCGAGCTTTCAACTGGAGACTACGCACAGCTTGCAAGTCGATGCGGCGACCATCCTTAACCTGTCAGAAGACCATATGGACAGGTACGACGGCATGCACGATTACGGCCAGGCCAAGGCGCGCATTTACCAGCAGGCCCGCATTGCCATCGTCAATCGCGATGATCCGCCGAGTGCGCTACTGGCTGGCCAGATGCCACAAGTTTCGTTTGGCGTGAATCCTTCACCGACCATTAACGATTATGGGCTGAATGAGGCGGGCTGGTTGTGCGCAGGCAACCGCCATTATATTGAAGCGGATAGCTTGCAGATCCGCGGTAAGCACAATATCGCCAATGCCCTGGCGGCGATTGCCCTGACCCAGGCCATCGGCATAGACAAAGTGTCGATTCTGCACACCGTGCAGTCTTTTGCTGGCCTGCCGCATCGTGTGGAGTGGGTTGCCAGCATCCATGACGTTGATTTTTATGATGATTCCAAAGGCACCAATGTCGGCGCGACCTGCGCGGCCATCAGTGGCATGCTCAAACAAGGCAAACCACAAAAAGTGGTACTGATCGCCGGCGGTGACGGCAAGGGGCAGGATTTCAGCCCGTTGCGCGAGGCGGTGTTGAACCACGCCAGGGCCGTGGTGTTGATCGGCCGTGATGGACCAAAAATCCAGCAAGTCCTGCATAACCTGCAATTGCCTGTGGTCGATGCCGTGGATTTAACGGCCGCAGTG
>CAKZJM010000163.1 GCA_936943315.1 uncultured Methylophilus sp.
GACGCTGGCAGTATCACCCGTGTCAGTGATGTGGATGGCGTACATCTGGATGCAGCTCAGCATGCCATTCTTGGCTTGGCGATTGCCTCCGAAGTAAATACTTTATTACAGCATCGCAGCGGCTAAACGATTGCGATGAAAGCCACAGTCCGCTACGCTAATTGATATATCGATAAATATTTCTGCCCTATTTTTACCCTATTTGCACAATTGACCTTATGGAAAACACCCCTCCTCACGACAGCGACACTTATAAAACCTTACTCGAATCGACCAAGGCGATCCCCTGGAAGATAGACTGGGCCAGCAAACAATTCACCTATATCGGCCCGCAAATTGAACCGCTGCTTGGCTGGTCGCCCGAAAGCTGGAAATCGGTAGAAGATTGGGTCACGCGCATTCACGAAGAAGACCGCGAGCGGGTGTTCAACTTCTGCGTGCAGCAATCATTGCAAGGTCTGGACCACGAAGCCGATTACCGCGCCCTGGCCGCGGATGGCAGCTTTGTGTGGATACGTGATGTAGTGCATGTGCTGAGGACACCCACCGGCGAGCCGGAAGCCTTGATCGGGTTTATGTTTGACATCAGCGAACGCAAGCAAACCGAACAGCAATTACTCGACTTGCAAAAGCAGCTCGAAGTGCTGTCTTATCAAGATGGCCTGACCGGCGTGGCCAACCGCCGCATGTTTGACAATGTGCTTGAACGCGAATGGTTAGCCGCCAGACAGCATCAGCAACCACTGGCCCTGATCATGATTGATATTGATTACTTCAAGCAATTCAATGATTTTTATGGTCATTTAAAAGGCGATGAAATCCTGAAACAGGTGGCCAGCACCCTCGCGCATGCCGGGGTACGCGCTAAAGACTTTTTTGCCAGGTTTGGCGGTGAGGAGTTTGCCTGGATTTTACCTGAGACGGACCTGGCAGCCGCAGGCAAGATTGCCGAACGTTGCCGCAGCTTGATTTTCAAGGCGCAAATTCCGCACGCGCATTCCGCTGTTAGCCAGCTTCTCACCATCAGCATGGGTGTAGGTAGTGTCGTCCCGGCCGCTAGCGATGACTTGAATGCTTTTGTAGCCGAGGTAGACCGGTTAATGTACGAAGCCAAGCATCAAGGTAGGGGCAGGATAGTCCTGCAAGCATCCGCATAAGCCGCAGATGCACAGCAGCCATTAATGCAACTGCATGGCCTGCTGGATCGCGTGCGTCCTGGCTTCGGCCACGGCCTGCTTGATCTGCGCAGGCCCATGACACTGCCTGGCGATGGCGCCTGCATCGACCGTCAAGGCGGCTTGTAGCGCCTGCATCAGGTGCTCGGCATCCTCAAGCGCGCACTGCTCCAGGCCTAGCCTGCCTCGGCTATCGCACTCGCAAGCCTTGAGAAAATCCTCAAACCGGGCGCGTTGCCTGAACACATCGAGCTCTTCCAAAAAATGCAGCAGAGTACTGGCTTTCATTTGCCGGGCGGCATGCAGTTTGCCATGGTATTTAGCCACAACCAGCGCCAGATCGCGGCAGTCATTCGGCACTTTGAGCCGCGCCACCACCTGCTTGATGAGGTCTACACTGCGTAACTCGTGGCCGATATGCCGCGGCAACACCTCGGCTGGCGTGGTGCCCTTGCCTAAATCGTGCGTGAGTGCGGCAAACCTGACAGGCAAGGTAAAGCCTTGTTTTGCCGCGTAATCAATCACCATCATCACATGGATACCGGTATCCACTTCAGGATGATACGTAGCGGTTTGTGGCACCCCCCACAAACGGTCCAGTTCGGGTAGGATAACCGCTAACGCGCCGCATGCACGCAGCATTTCAAACATGCGGCTAGGTTGTTTTTCCATCAGCCCTTTGGCGATTTCCTGCCAGACGCGTTCAGGCACCAGGGCATCGACCTCGCCTGCTGCCACCATGTTACGCATCAGCAACATGGTTTCAGGTGCCACTGAAAAATCGGTGAAGCGTGCCATAAAACGCCCTGCGCGCAAAATGCGTACCGGGTCTTCGCTAAAGGCCTCGGTCACATGCCGCAGTGTTTTTTGTTGTATATCGCGTTGGCCATGAAAAGGATCTATAAGACGGCCATCTTCGGCCTGGGCAATGGCATTCATGGTGAAATCACGGCGGGCCAGATCTTCTTCCAGCGTGACTTCAGGGGCGGCATAGACACTAAATCCCTTGTAGCCTTTAGCCGTTTTGCGTTCGGTGCGTGCCAGCGCGTGCTCTTGCTGTGTTTGCGGATGCAGAAACACCGGGAAATCTTTGCCGACTGGCCGGTAACCGGCGGCCAGCATTTGCTCGGGCGTGGCGCCAACCACCACATAATCGCGGTCTTTGACCGGTAAGCCTAGCAAGCTGTCTCGTATGGCACCACCGACCTGATAAATCTGCATGGCAGGATCAGGGGTTGTCATTAACGCCGGGCGTTAATCACGCGTCCGGCTGCGGCCCGGAAGTGATCGTAAGCCCCACGTGGATTGTTTTTGACCAGGTAACCGGAAATCACGGCAAACATATCGGTAGGCACGACACACAGTTCGTTCGCCATCGGTTGCTGGCAAACATTATCCACCTGCATGGATTTGACGTTATCGCGTGAAATCAGTTTAATCGGCAACAACTCCATGAAACCGCCTTGCAACAGTGACATCTTGGGGCTCAGGCCGATAATAGGACGCTGCACATGAATCGTTTTCATGACGGCTTCGATAATTTGCTGCAAGGTCATGATGGCCGGGCCACCTAATTCGTAGGTTTTGCCATAGGTGGCAGGTTCATCGACCGCATTCACCATGGCTGCGGCCACGTCTTCTACCCAGATCGGCTGAAACTTGGCTTGCGGCATGGCCAGCGCGAGAACGGGGATCCACTGTATCAATTTGGCAAACAGGTTGATAAAGCGGTCACGCGTACCAAAAATGACTGACGGGCGGAAACTGGTTACGTGCAGTTTTTTGCTGAACTCCATGACGGCCTGATCACCGGCGGCTTTGCTGCGCAGGTATTCACTAGGCGCATTGGCAGACGCCTGCAAGGCGCTCATGTGTAGCAGGCGTGGAATCCGCAGTTCTTCACACAACTGGGCGACCCGGCGTGGAAACTGATGGTGCATTTTCTCAAAGCCGTTGTCACTGGTTTGATGCAGGATACCGATCAGGTTGATCACCGCGTCACTGCCTTTGAGTTGCGCCTTGAGCGCGGCATGATCGTGAATATCACACTCCACCACCTGCACATAGGGCAACAAGATCAGGTGCTTGGCCTTTTCACGGCGGCGCGTTAACACTTTGACACGGTAGCCCGCCTGGTCTAACCGTGCAACAACACTACTGCCTACAAAACCGCTACCACCTAATACAGTCACTGTTTTCATCTTGCTCATTCCTGATACGTCTTGCGATTGGGGGTATTGTACCAAAATCCGGCTGGGTGCTACTCCTGCTCCGAAATGGTGATGGTCGTGGTCACACTTTCAACCTCGGCGGTTGTCCGTGCCGGGATCGTGCCCAGACGCTTCTTGAGCGTTAGCACCGGCAGGCCCAGCCTGGCGGCATACATATGCGCGTTGGCCAGCACCTTTTTCACATAATTGCGGGTTTCACTAAACGGGATGGTTTCAGCATAAATGGCCCCTTCTAATGGGGTATTCGCCGCCCAGCGCCTGGCCCGGCTCGGTCCTGCATTATAGGCGGCGGTGGCCATCACTTCCTGGCCATTAAAAGTATCCAGCGTATAGCGCATGTAATAAGTGCCCAGGTTCACGTTGGTATCGATATCATGCAACATGCCATCATGGTAGCCACTCAATCCGAGTTTTTTCGCAATCCACTTGGCCGTCGTTGGCATCACTTGCATCAAGCCGCCGGCGCCTACCGATGACTTGGCATAATGCATGAAGCGGCTTTCCTGGCGAATAATGCCGTAGACCCAGGCCTCGTCAATGGCACGGTTGCGTGACGCTTTTTGCAGGTAATCGCGGTATGGCGTGGGGTAACGCAACTCAAAGTTGTGCGTGCGGCTGGTTTTGTCAGCGGCGAGCACCGCCAGGTCATACCAGCCTTTGAGCAGGGCGTATTGTGCAGCGACGATGCGGGTAGGGTCATCAAGCGCATCGAGCAGGTACATCCACTCCAGCCTGGCTTCGTAGCGTGCCTCTGCCTCAAACAAGGCTTCGATGCGCTTGATCACGGGCTGCCTGGCGAACTGCCTGACCTCTTCATCAGGGGGCTGATAAGTCACCATCGGTTCACCAGCCACCGGCCCTAGCTCTTCGGCAGCAAGCCAGCCATAAAAATGACGCTCCTGAGACAGCTTGGCCAAAATCTGGTTGGCATCAGCCAGCTGGCCTTTGACAATCAAGGCGCGCGCTTTCCAGTAACGCCAGGCCGACTCTTCAGCCAGCACGGCTGGCATGTCATTGATGATTTTGAGTAGCTGGCTCCAGTCCTGCTGGCGTAAGGCACTGCGCGCATACCACTCCCATTGCTCGGCACTGAGTAATACACTATTCACTTTGGCAAAGCCCTGTAGCGCTTCAGGCTCATGTTTGCGCGCCGCCTCCAGCGCCATATACGCCTGGATCAGTTGTTTTTCATCGGCATCGAGCACACTGGCGTATTTTTGGTAACTGGCCCGCGCCACCGCCAAGTCAGCCTTGGCTTGCCGGTGCATGGCATACATATACAGCGCCCGCCCATAGGCCGAACGCTCGGAGAGATTGCCTTTTTTCAAAGCCAGCGCCGGGTTTTGCGCCACGTCATCCACTTGTTTCAACAAGCCGGCATCGGTTTTGCTGCTGCGCTTGGCCAGCACTTTGGCCAGGCCGGTTTTGTTTTCAAACAAGGCATTGCGGTATAAAGTTAGCAGCAGCTTTTCGTCGAGCACACCCACTTGCTGCAAGGCTTCCAGCATGCCCTGGCAGTCGGCGGGTAACTCTTTGCCAGCCAGCAACAGTTTCTTGCCATCTTCATAGGCATTGGGGTCATCCAGTGCAATCCCGGCCTGCACCTGATAACACTGGTTGCCTAAATCATTCATGTTGTAATACATGGGAATCTGGGCACGCATCTCAACAAACTGGTCCCAGAACTGGACACGGCCCAGGCGTTTGAGCCACAGCTCACGCACCCGTTGCGACAACAGGGATTCGTTGTTTTCCTGTAAAAAGGCTTGTACCTGGTAATAAGACAATTGATCCATGGTCAGGATCATCTGCCAGTATTGCAAATAAGGTAACAATGGGGAACGGCGCTGCTTGAGGGTATCGGTAGCTTCGGCCAGCTGTGCCAGGTTGCGTGTCTGGTAGGCCTGTTTGGCCTGCAAATAGACTTCGCTATCCCCAGCGAAGACTGACTTGGTCATGCCCAGTAAACAGGCAGCAAAAAAAAGGAGGGAAGTGAGTCTAGTCTTCATGCGTCTACCATCACGTGCATCACGTGAGGACAATCAAATTCTGGCCAAACGACTCAGAAAGAAAAACAGGAGCAGCAACAGGATCACCACAAAACCGCCACGCCAGACAGCTTTGAGCCAACGCCAGTAACGCGGCTGGCCCGTTTGCCAACCCAATAGTCCCAATATCAGCGTGCTGATCACCAGGACTATAAATAAAATCCGTATCCACCACATAAACGCGATTCAGGGTCGGTTAAACCGGCAACAAGGGGGCCGGACTGAAGTAGTCACGCTGCTTGAGAAAGCCCACCGGCGCCTGATGATCATTGTCAAACGTGCAATACTCCCAGGCAGTTTCATCTGCCAGTAACGCACGCAGTAGCTGGTTGTTTAACGCGTGGCCCGATTTAAAGGCCGAAAACTGGCCGATGATGGGGTAACCCAGGATATATAAATCGCCAATCGCATCCAGCACTTTGTGTTTGGCGAACTCGTCGTCGTAGCGCAAGCCGCCGCCATTCAGCACCTTGTATTCGTCCAGCACAATCGCGTTATCCAGGCTGCCGCCTTTGGCGAGGCCGTTGGCGCGCAAGTATTCCACCTCGTGCATAAAGCCAAATGTACGCGCACGGCTGATCTCGTCGACATAACTCTGACTGTCATAGTCTATGGTCACGGTTTTGCCCGAGAACTCAAACACGGGGTGTGCAAAATCGATGGTAAATTCGGCTTTAAAGCCATGGTGTGGTGTAAATTTTGCCCATTTATCACCCTCTTGTACTTCTACTGGCTTGAGGATACGCACAAACTTTTTAGGCGCATCCAGTTCTGCCAGCCCGGCGGTTTGCAGCAAATAGATAAACGGCCCTGAACTGCCATCCATGATGGGCACTTCGGCAGCCGTCAGTTCTATCAGCACATTGTCTACCCCCAAACCGGCGAGGGCAGACATTAAATGCTCCACGGTAGCAACGCGCGCACCTGAAAACTCTAGGGCGGAGCTCAGGCGGGTGTCGTTCACTGCCGTCGGGGCGACCCGCATGGCAGGCGTATCGGGCAAATCGACACGCTGGAACACGACACCGTGATCGGCGGGCGCAGGCTTGAGCGTCAGAGTGACTTTTTCACCGCTGTGCAGCCCAACGCCGGTGGCGCTGATCGATTGTTTAAGCGTGCGTTGCTTTAACATGGTTTTCTCTGTATTAATCAATTGGCCTATTATAAGCCAATCCAACGACTTACTAAGCATTCACAGACCGTTAAGGCCTGCGGATTAGTCAGCCTGTTTACGTAAAAATGCTGGGATATCGTATTCTTCAATCCCGGAATTTTTCATCGCTTCTACCTGTGCACGACGGCTGTTGCTGGTAAATACGGCTGGCTCGTCTTCCTCTACTGCACTGAAGATCGGCTGGTTAGTCGTACCATCACGCAAGGTTGTCATCACTTTCAGCTCAGGTTTGGCCTGACGCTTACCGACAGAACCGTTCAAGCCGGTGGCTACCATGGTCACGCGCAGGTTGTCACCCATGCTTTCATCCATCACGTTACCTACGATCACAGTCGCATCTTCTGCAGTGAATTCTTTGATGGTGTTCATCACATCGTAGTATTCGCGCATCTTGAAGCTGCCGCTGGCACTGATATTCACCAATACACCGCGAGCATTGGCCAGATTCACGTCTTCCAGCAATGGGCTGGCCACGGCCTGTTCGGCGGCGATACGTGCACGGTTAGGGCCGCTGGCTTCAGCAGAACCCATCATCGCCATGCCCATTTCAGACATCACGGTACGTACGTCGGCAAAGTCAACGTTGACCAGGCCTGGGCAATTGATGATTTCAGCAATGCCAGACACGGCGTTATGCAAGACATCGTTGGCTGCGCGATAAGCTTCCACCACAGTCACGTCTTCACCCAACACGTCCATCAGCTTCTCGTTAGGGATAACGATAAGAGAGTCTACATACTGTGAAAGTTCTTCCAGGCCTTCTTGCGCCACTTTGGCACGTTTACCTTCAAACGCGAATGGCTTGGTCACCACGGCCACAGTCAGGATACCCATTTCACGCGCGACTTCAGCAATGATAGGCGCAGCCCCGGTCCCGGTACCGCCACCCATGCCTGCCGTGATAAACAGCATGTCTGCGCCATCAATGGTTTCGGCGATGCTGTCGCGGTCTTCCAAAGCCGCTTCACGGCCGATTTCTGGCTTGGCACCTGCACCCAGGCCTTTAGTGATGTCAGAACCAATTTGCAGCACCACTTTGGCATGGCTCTTTTTCAATGCCTGCATGTCGGTATTGGCGCAAATAAACTCCACGCCAGTCACGCTCTTGGTCATCATGTGCTCAACCGCGTTACCACCGCAACCACCGACACCAATTACCTTGATCACGGCGCCGTCATTCTCTTTGTCAAAAATTTCAATCATACTAACCCTCCATTGCCTAATATTTGAGTGCTTGGTTTGCCCCGCACACTCGCCCTAAAACATATCAAAAACGACTCAATTAAAAGTTGCCGGTAAACCAGCTCTTCATCCGTTCCAGCAGCCTGCCAAATGACCCAGACTGCAAGTTACCCACCATTTGTTTTTCTACCTGTTGCTTGGCCATCAGCAACAAGCCTATGCCGGTGGCATAACGCGGATTGCCCACCACTTCGGACAACCCTTCCACATACCTCGGTACACCCAGGCGCACCGGGGTATGGAAAATCTCTTCACCCAACTCAACCATGCCGCGCATCTGTGCCGCGCCGCCGGTAATCACAATGCCAGAGGCAATCATGGATTCCATGCCACTGCGGCGCAGCTCTTGCTGCACAAATTCGTAAATCTCTTCCACACGGTCTTCAATCACCTCGGTCAATGCCTGGCATGAAAGCTGGCGCGGCTCGCGGCCATCCACCGCGGGTACTTCTACCACTTCACGCGGATCTGCCAGCTGGCGCAAAGCGCAGCCGTGTTTGACCTTGATTTCCTCGGCCGACTGCGTCGGTGTGCGCAAGGCCACGGCGATGTCATTAGTGATCTGGTCACCGGCAATCGGGATCACGGCGGTATGACGGATGGCGCCATTTTTGAACACAGCGAGGTCAGTGGTGCCGCCGCCGATATCGACCAGGCACACACCCAACTCTTTTTCGTCATCAGTCAGCACCGACTCACTGGAAGCCAGCGGTTGCAAAATCAGGTCACTCACTTCGAGGCCGCAGCGCTTGATACACTTGATGATGTTTTGCGCCGCAGCAATCGCCCCGGTGACGATATGCACGCGTACTTCTAGACGGATGCCGCTCATGCCCAGCGGTTCGCGCACATCTTCCTGACCGTCGATAATGAACTCCTGGGTCAGGATGTGCAGGATCTGCTGATCGGCAGGCAAGGCAATCGCGCGTGCGGTTTCCACCACGCGGTCTATGTCCATCTGCGACACTTCGCTCTCTTTAATTTTCACCATGCCATGCGAGTTAAGGCTTTTAACGTGGCTACCTGCAATGCCTGAATACACGGTGTTGATTTTGCAGTCGGCCATCAGCTCGACCTCTTCAATCGCGCGCTGGATCGCCTGCATGGTGGAATCGATATTTACCACCACGCCTTTTTTCAAGCCACGGGAAGCATGCTGCCCGACACCAATCACCTTCAGCGTGCCTTCGGGCAATATCTCAGCCGCAATGGCAACAATCTTGGAGGTGCCGATATCCAGGCCCACAATTAAATTTTTATCTTCTCTGACTCTACTCATGTTTCTTCCTTGACCTTTTCTGGCAGTCTTATTTTCAGGCGCCACCGCGTGGCATGCGCAAGGCAAAGCCATTGGGATAACGCAAGTCGGCATAACGCCAGTCACTCTCTGCGATACTTGCCTGCTGGCGGTAAGCCGCCACAAACTGTTGTAACCGCTGCTTGGCCGCTTCGCGGCCCAGCATCATTTGGCGCCCATCCACCGTCCTGATCTCCCAGGTACGGCGTGAAGACAAACTCAGTTGCTGGATTTCCAGCGGCGTGCCCGCCAGCATCTGCGCAAAGCTGGCATAGCCTTGCGCCACTTCTTTAACCGCATCCCCCGGACCATAAAAGGTCGGCAATTGCCCATCAGAGGCGGCCTGGAACAACTCGCCGTGGCGGTTAACCAGGGCCACGCCGCCCCAGCGCCCCAGCGCCTGGTGTTCTTCAATCTGCACCACAATCGTATCTGGCCATTGGCGGCGCACAGTGACCTTGCGCGCCCAGGGCAGCTTTTCAAACGCTGTGCGCGTACGCTGCAAATCCAGTGTGTAAAAATTACCCTTGAGGTACTTGCTCACAATCAACTGAATCTGCTCATGATTGACGTGATCCAGGTTTCCCTCTACCTGTACCTGCTTGACCGGGAAGATAGGCAGATGCAGCACGACAAACAACAAGGCGTAGAGCAGCATCACCACTGCCAGCGAAAACAGCAGGTTGGCGATCCAGTTCAGCAATGTTGGTCTATCCCACATTGGTGTCAGTGTCCTCTTTATACGTCCAGCGTTTGTTGCAAAATACGGATGACCAGCGCATCAAAGTCCATCCCGGCCGCTTTGGCAGCCATCGGCACCAGGCTATGGTCAGTCATGCCCGGGCTGGTATTCACTTCCAGGAAGTAGTGTTTACCGGCCTCATCCATCAAAAAGTCGACGCGTCCCCAGCCCTTGCAACCCAGCACCTTGAAAGCCTGCACAGCTTCGGCCTGAATCTGCTTTTCCTGCTCAGCAGGTAGACCACAGGGACACAAATACTCGGTGTCATCGCGCAAGTATTTGGCTTCGTAATCGTAATATTCGTTTTTTGGCACAATGCGCACGATAGGCAAGGCGGTCTCGCCTAAAATGCCCACGGTATATTCGCCGCCTCCGACAAACTGCTCGGCAATCACCAGCGGGTCAGACTGTTTGGCCAGCGCATAGGCAGCCATCAAATCAGCCGCTTGCTTGACCTTGCTCACACCGATGCTGGAGCCTTCGTTGGCCGGTTTCACAAATAGCGGCAACCCTAATGCAGTCACCACATTCTCGGCATGGGTGCTGTCATCCATCAGCACGTAGTTAGGGGTGGTCACCCCGGCTGCTGTCCACAACAGCTTGGTGCGCCATTTATCCATGCCCAATGCAGAGGCCATGACGCCACTGCCGGTGTAAGGGATATCCATCAGCTCCAGCGCCCCCTGGATCGTGCCGTCTTCACCATAGCGGCCATGCAGGGCAATAAAGGCACGGTCAAAGCTTTTTAGTGCAGACAAATCCTGCTTGGCAGGATCAAACGCGTGCGCGTCTACGCCCTGACGTTGCAAGGCGGCCAAGACGGCAGAGCCACTCTTGAGCGAGACTTCACGCTCGCCAGAACGGCCACCAAACAGCACGGCCACTTTGCCAAATGTTTTCTGATCTGCACTCATGCTTTTAAAACACCTTCCCCAATCACTTTCACTTCCTGAACCAAAGTCACACCCTGCTTGGTACGTACCGTCGTTTTGACATGCTCAATCAAGACTTCAATGTCAGCCGCACTGGCCTGGCCGAGATTCACAATAAAATTGGCATGCTTTTCCGACACCTGGGCACCACCGATGGTGGTGCCTTTCAAGCCTGAGGCTTCAATCAAGCGCGCGGCAAAATCGCCTTCAGGATTCCTGAAGGTAGAGCCCGCACTTGGCATGTTTAGCGGCTGGCTGGCCAGGCGTTTTGCCAGCAACTGCTTAATCTGTTCGGCAGAGGCTTTACCATCGCCAGCAGGCACGGCAAACCAGCCACCCAGAAACCACTCATCTGCCGCCGGGTGCGTCACATGACGGTAGCTGGGTTGGTATTCTGCCTTCGCACGCGTTTGCACCACGCCCGCCCGGTTAATCGTCTTCACTTCACTGACCCATTGCCAGGTTTCGCCACCGTAGCAACCGGCGTTCATGGCCAATGCGCCGCCGACGGTGCCAGGAATCCCGGCCATAAATTCGGCGCCAGCGCGGTTTTGGCTGGCAGCAAACCGTGCCAGCTTGGCGCAAGTCACCCCGGCATCGGCGTAAATCCGCTCACCCTGCATCTCCAGCGTTTGCAAGGCCTGGTGCATCACCACTACCGTGCCACGCACACCGCCATCACGCACCAGCAAATTGCTCCCCAGCCCGATAAAAGTGAGCGGCTCGCCAGGCGGCAATTGCTGCAAAAACTGTTGTAGTTCTTCTACACTCTCGGCCAGCACCAGGCGATCAGCCGGGCCACCGACACGCCAGCTGGTGTAGCGGGCCAATGGCTCGTTGTGCAGCACTTGCAAACCTTGCGTTTTTACACTGGAGGCGCTCATACGTTTGCCAGCTCCCGTGTTTTGGCAGCGACACTGCCGATGTTGCCCGCACCCATCACCACGACCACATCGCCCGCCTGTGCGCTTTCTAAAATCACGGCAGGCAATTCATCCGTGGTTTCTACAAAACGCGGTTCCACTTTGCCATTGACGCGGATAGCGCGAATCAGGCTACGGGTATCGGCAGCCACAATCGGCGCCTCACCCGCCGAATACACTTCGGTCAGCAACAAGGCATCTACAGTAGAGAGCACCTTGACGAAGTCTTCAAAGCAATCACGGGTACGTGTGTAACGATGCGGCTGGAACGCCAGCACCAGGCGACGCCCTGGGAAAGCACCCCGGGCAGCGGCAATCACCGCCTGCATTTCAATGGGGTGGTGACCGTAATCATCGACCAGCGTGAAATGGCCGCCCGCCTGCTCACCGTTGCTCACAGGGATTTCACCATACCGCTCAAAGCGGCGGCCCACCCCACGGAACTCAGCCAGTGCTTTCAAAATCGCGGCATCCGGCACGTTGAGCTCTGTCGCGATGGCAATCGCAGCCAGCGCATTCAATACGTAGTGATGGCCTGGCAGGTTGAGCGTGATTTCATTGCGCAGCGTTTTGCCGTTTTTGCGCACCAGGGTGAAATGCATCTTGCCGTGATCGGCCACGATGTTTTCCGCACGTATGCTGGCTTCCTCATGTGTGCCATAGGTTGTCACCGGCCTGGTCACTCGAGGCAAAATCTCACGGACATTTGCATCATCTATACACATGACCGCCATGCCCCAGAAGGGGATCTGCTGCAGGAACTCAACGAAGGCCGTTTTGAGCTTGTCAAAACTGTGCTCATAGGTATCCATGTGGTCCTGGTCGATATTGGTGACCACGGCCAGGATGGGCGTGAGATGCAGGAAAGACGCATCAGATTCGTCAGCTTCGACCACAATCCATTCCCCCGTACCCAGACGGGCGTTGGCACTGGCCGCTTCCAGCTTGCCGCCAATGACAAAGGTTGGGTCCATGTCTGCTTCGGCCAGTATGCTGGCAATCAGGCTGGTAGTCGTGGTTTTACCATGCGTGCCTGCCACAGCGATGCCCTGCTTGAAGCGCATGAGCTCGGCCAGCATGACGGCGCGCGGAATCACCGGCACTTTACGTGCCCGCGCAGCCATGATTTCAGGATTGGCTTCATTAATGGCACTGGATACCACCACCACATCTGCATCGCTCAAATACTCTGAAGCATGGCCCTGATACACCGTCGCGCCAAAGCCTTGCAGACGCTTGGTGGTGGCATTGCTGGCCAGGTCAGATCCACTCACCTCAAAACCCAGGTTGAGCAACACTTCGGCGATGCCGCTCATGCCTGAGCCGCCTATGCCGATAAAGTGGATCTTTTTGACTTTATGTTTCATGCTAACTTTCCTGTTGCCAGCTGCTGGCAAATCTCTGCAACCTGTTGCGTGGCTTGCGGCCTCGCCAGAACACGTGCTTTTCTTGCCATCTCCAGGCAGGTGCTGCGATCAATCGTTTTTAAGGTATTTGCCAGTTGCGTCACATCGAGGTCACGCTGCTGGATCAGCAAGGCGGCTCCCGCCTGCTGCAAATATGCAGCATTGGTGGTCTGATGGTCGTCCACCGCAAACGGAAACGGCACCAGGATGCTGGCCGCACCTACATTAGCCAGTTCTGCCACAGTGAGTGCGCCCGCGCGGCAAATCACCAAATCCGCCCAGGCATACACTTCAGCCATGTCATGAATAAAGGCACGGCAGTCGGCCGCGACACCAGCTTCTGCATAGTTCTTTTTAAGCGCCTCAATTTGCTTTTCACCAGCCTGGTGAATAATCTGCGGGCGAGTATTGACCGGCAACTGTGCAAACGCCTGTGGCAACAGGGTGTTCAACGCCACAGCCCCCAGACTGCCCCCCACGACCAATACGCGTAACACGCCGTGATGTTCGGCAAACCGCTGATCTGGCGTAGGCAAGGTTGTAATCACTTCACGCACCGGGTTACCCACCATTTCACCCTTGGCACCCAAGGCGTTGGGGAATCCAGTCAACACACGGTTAGCTATCTTGGACAGTACTTTATTGGTCAGACCTGCGATGGAGTTCTGCTCGTGAATCACCAGTGGCACACCCGCCAGCTTGGCCATCACCCCACCCGGAAACGCCGCAAAACCACCCATTCCCATCACAACATCTGGACGGTGCTGGCCGATGGCCGCACGCGCTTGTGTAAAGGCACGCAACAGTTTCACCGGCAAGGTCAGCCAGCCCATCAAGCCTTTGCCGCGTACACCTTGCATGGTCATCATCGCTTTGTCATATGGCTTGTCTGCAATCAGGCGATTTTCCATGCCGCCAGCGGTTGCCAGCCAGACAATCTTCCAGCCTTGTGCATGCAAGGCATCAGCCACCGCGATGGCCGGATACACATGGCCACCGGTGCCGCCCGCCATCACCATGAGTGTGTATTGGCTGCTCATGTCTGCAAGCCTTTCTGCAACCGGCGGTTCTCAAAGTCGATGCGCAATAAGACTGACAACGCGATGCAATTGGCCAAAATACCGCTACCGCCGTAAGACAGCAGTGGCAGGGTCAAACCCTTGGTTGGCAGCAAGCCCATGTTCACGCCCATATTGATAAAGCCCTGCACACCCATCCACACACCAATGCCTTGTGCCAGCAGAGCGGAGTAGTAACGCTCGTTAGCCACCGCCTCTTTGGCAATGCTAAAAGCACGGATCACCAGCCAGGCAAACAGCAGGACTACGACCAGCACCCCCACATAGCCCAGCTCTTCGGCCACCACGGCCAGCAAGAAGTCGGTATGTGCCTCTGGCAAATACAGCAGTTTTTCTACACTGCCACCCAAACCCACGCCCCAGAACTCACCGCGGCCAAAGGCGATCAAGGCGTGCGATAACTGGTAACCGGTATCAAACGGGTCATCAAACGGATTCAGAAAGCCCTTCATGCGCTCTAGGCGGTAAGGTTCCATGACAACCAGGCCGATGACGGCCAGCGGCAAGGCGCCCAGCATGGCCAGGAACACTTTGAGGTTGACGCCACCCAGCCACATAATGGAAAAAGCAATCGATGCGGTGACCGCAAAGGCGCCGAAATCGGGCTCCTTGAGCAGCAACACACCGACAAACACCATCACGCCTAGCATGGGCAAGAAGCCTTTTTTAAAGCTGTGCATATTGCTGCATCAGGCGCCACACACTGTCCGGAAGGTGAAATAAGTACCCCAACTGCATGCAGCTCAATCCACTCAGGGGATGGATAGAAATCAGGCAATGATTCTTGACCTGACATCCATGTGGAACCTCTCCCTACAAATTCAAATGAAGCGTACAATAAGCCAAGACATTGACAACAAATTATTGAACTGATGGGACATGACTAGAGAAATCATACTCTGCAAAAATGAAGTTGCTGCACCAATAGCTTCTGTGGCAGCAGCAGAGGCTATCTCTTTCTCCTCTATAGATAGAGCTCTGGTTTGTGTGTTTGAGACTTCAATTTTCAACCAATTACGGTACAGTGCATCACAGGTAAAATATTCCCGCTAAAGCAGCAACAGCATGGAAACATCTTAAAATGCAGTGCTATTTACTAAATTAAAACTAACTTGTAAATATAACTTCACAGAATAAAATTTACATAAAGACTTTGATCTTCATTGTATGACCCCCATTTTGCAGAAAGAATTTTTCACATTGAAATAAATATCATCAATAAGAAGTATTACCCATTCCTGAATCTCATCAATATTCTCCTTCAGATTATGCTGAGGATATAAAGAGTATTCAACAGATTGTTTCAATGGCTCAACCAGATATCCCAATAGCATGTGTGCAGCAACAGGCATCCTGATATTTCTTTGAAGTGAAGTAAGTGCAAACTCACACAGAAGAATGTTGCTGGAAAATACATAAACAGACATAGAACATCATGTCACTATTATACAGTTCCAATCAGCCACAATATAGATTAGTGCAATCAATATATGGTATGAAACCTATGTTGAACAGCCCTTGCAAGCAGCTCCACACGTAGTAGCTCTGCACTTTCCAAGCCCGGAGGAGGACTGAAACAAAGCCATTGAGCCGCAATCGCCTTTTGCAATCTTTCATTCTCTAGATGTTCTTCAACCTCTTCACCTTTGAGTTGGATTTTTGCTGGTTCCCTGGATCTAC
>CAKZJM010000164.1 GCA_936943315.1 uncultured Methylophilus sp.
CTTGGCCAAGGTCTTGATGGTGAATTCGCCATCCACCATGGCAAGTACGATGTCGCCTATCTCTGCCGTCTTGGATTTATCAACGACCGCTTTATCTCCCGGTAGCAGCCCAGCTTCCAGCATTGACTCACCTTGGATCGTGACAAAGAAAGTACTTTCTTCCTGATCTATCAAATATTCATTTGGGTCCAACCGCTTTTCTACATGGTCGTCAGCTGGAGACGGAAAGCCAGCAGGTACTTTGGACTGGTAGAGGGAAATATCCAGCCTAGATAACGCTTTCGGTAACTGCTCAAACTCACCGATGCCATTGAGATTCGTCAACCGCGATTGAGCACGCTGTTTTTTAGCATAGGCTTCTAAAAAGTCGATTAATACAGGTTTCTGACTCGCTGGTACTCTCAATACTGTCGTAGGTTCAAGGTAATTACCTGAACCCACTTTTCGGCCGGAACCAGGACGACGCCCACCGGCTTTTTTGATTGCTTGATTGTCTTTTTCATCATTCATTTGATTATTGTAACAATAAAAAATATTGATTCAAGAGATATAACTTACGAATAACAAATTTTTTCGAAGAGGAATTGCGCTGAGATTCAAGTGTACCAAGGAGGTACGAGACTATTTGTCATTAGCGCCTGATGAGCTAACTGATAATGAAGTAAAAAGTGACAGCTTATTGGGTGACTGGTATGTGAATCTGATTGTGATTGATAAACGGAAAAGTCTGTTGTTTATGAATGAGCGTACCCTGTTGTCCTTTATAGCGACCGGCTTGAAGAAGTCCAAAGAGCTCACGCATGATGTGCATCAGATGCTTATTCACCACCTATTTAATCTATATAAATTACTAGAGTTGCCACTGGAAGGGCTTAATCAGGTCATGGATGACTTCGTGGAGTATCGCCAAAGCAAAACTGCCAGTAGAAAGCTGCTATGGTACATGAACGATCTTGCACACCTCTACCAAGTAACCATTGCATACAACGGTGGTATTGCTGAGTGTGATTTAAGTAAGTTTATCTGGCTTATGAATCACACCCCACAGGCATACTTGAATCGTCAATACTCTTTCGATGTTGCAAAGGAGCTATTGTTGAGCCAATCAGGTACAAATTAAGCTTATTAAGTTTTTTTGATCCGAAAAATAATCTAGTAACTGGTGAATAAGTGAATACACAAAATTCAGGACAACCTCGATCTGAGTTTAGCGCTTGGCATAAAAAATGAAACGCTCATGTGCGAAAAATTGCATTATTGGGTTGTTAGGTCAGAACTTGATGCATTGATAAAATAATTTTATCTATTTTATGGTTAACATTAAATTTCACATGAAATATCCTATTGAGGCTCATGCCTCAATTATAAACTTAGGGCAAAATATTTCTGCTAGTCACCATACAAGAGCGCTTACACAGAAATGACTATCTGAGCGCGCTGGCATTATTCGCCAAACATTGATTGCGATTGAAAAAGGATCTGCAGAAGTGTCGATCGGAAATTACACGAGCGATCTATGGGCGATGGATTTAAGTAACTCTTTGATTCAAATTGAATTAATTGATAACAACGAAGCTTTGGCGCTAATGAAACAAAACTTACCAAAGCGGGTGAGACATAAATGAAAAAAGTAGATGTCATCGTGTGGCTAAAAGGGCAAGTATCCCCAATTAAGGCGGGGACATTTGGTTGGAATGAAAACACTCAAATAGGCCAGTTTTCTTACGATACAGCATATCTTGAAACCAGTGGATGTTTCCCGCTCGATCCTATCAAGCTCCCATTGAGTAAAAAAAGTTTTAAAGAAATTCGCCAGAAAGGTATTTTTAACGCTTTATTAGATAGCGGTCCTGGTTACTGGGGACAAAAAATTCTTGAAAGCAGACTAGGCACCATAAATGCCCTTGATTTTTTGATTGAATCAAAGCCAGATAGCGTGGGAGCCCTCAGTTTGAGTCGTCATTACACCTCGGAAACATATTTATCCTTGGAGCAGGTGAATCAGGCCTCAATGAGATACTCTCAAAAAACTGGCCCAGTTCAAGAAGAAAAATCAATTACCGAAGAGCAAGCAGAAATCGCGTTAGATATGAACTGCGAAACTAGCTTGGGTGGTGCAAAACCAAAAGTGACTGTGTATTCCATTGATTTTGAGCAGTCATTCCAGCGAATTGAGCAGTCGTTCCAGTGCTAATGAGCAGCACGTATGAACCCCTCTAGTCATCTTTCATTGCAGTTCAAGACTCAACTCTTTATTATGCTGGAAGGTTTCTATAGAGCCTGCTTAAGTAACTAGCTTTCCGTACTTTCTTCAACCTGAAACACATTAACTATGTTCAAAAGGGAGTTATGCTATGAAAGGGATTATTGCTGTAGTTGCTATATGCATCATTGTTTGCTCTAGCCTTGCCCGTGCCCACTCCGGTGGCACAGATAAGAATGGCTGTCATCATGATCGCCAAACTGGTACATATCACTGTCATTAATTTGGAGTGTATATGGCTACTTTTAAAATCAAGACACCCAAACCTCCTAAGCCACCAAAGCCACCAGATCGATTACAGAATTTGCAGACGCTACGTCCACTGGGTAAAACAAAATGGGTTAAAGCGCATTGGCGTTGGAATTATGGAACACATCAATGGGAATGGGTTTTAGGCCATTGGAGTAAATAATAATAACGGCTTGGGTATTCCAAGCCGTTATTGGCTTAGATTATATGAACTTCTCAAAGGAAGAATGTACACTGCTGCTGTTTCTTGAGTTAAATAGAGAGGCAGTGGTTCTGAACTGTCCTAAATATTAGTAATTGTGATGTTACTTATTTTCAGAGCCATCTTGCTCGGCCCTGCCACTAGAGATAGCTTCTTCAATTTCCTTTAACGAAGCTACCTTATCTGTCATGTCAGCTAACACTCCATACGGACTGCTTGCAGTTTGATTGTTCTCGGATGCATAAAAATTTCTGCAGACTTCAGAAATTTCTCGTTTACTTTTTCTCAGTAAATCTAACTCTTCTTCAGTCAACATTTTTGACATCTTAGGATCTCTATCAGCTAATAATTGATGGAGCTTTAAAGTAGAAGGAGTTAAAGACGGAGCTTTTTTCGATTTTGGATGATTTTCCATAATTTTTAATGGGCAATATTATTCAATTACGTAATTTTCAGATGAATAAACTTTATTTATTTGTATGAGGCTTTCTTTCTTTGAAAGACTAAACAATCGCCCATCGTTGAGTTCGATAGTGACCTTTTCCGCATCATCAGTAGTATTCTGGTAAACCGATTTGATGACTTCTTTTTGCCATGTCTTGGAACCGTTTGTCTGCATAGCGTTCATCAAGTAGATATGGTTTATTTTTATATCAGTATTATTGATTAAGCTCAGTAAGTCATCATCGGCACCAATAATTACCTCAATGGATCTAGCATCGTCATTAATAGAAGAACAGTTTGCATGGAACCAGTAATCACAATTAACTAAATAGGCATAACGCCAAAAGTTGGGATGCAGGTCGTCCTCTTTGGACTTCGTAAAAGGAACATTATCCTCATGAAGAGTTACTAGCATTATTTCGGAAAATTTGGTCAATGTGTCCTTTAGATTATAGTCCTTTAGAACACATTTTGGCTATATAAGCTCCTTTATAGGGGCTTAATATGGAAATTCAAAAAGCACTAGGTTTGGCAATCAAAGAAATTCGATTGAGCAAAGAGTTGACGCAAGAGTTCTTTAGTGACATATCAAGCAGAACATATATGTCAGTGTTAGAGAATGGAAGAAAAAAACCAACTGTAGATAAAATTGATAGTCTAGCAAATGCAATCGGAGTGCATCCGCTGACAATACTTACTTTATCTTATCTGATTGCAAATGAAGGATTGAGTTTAGCTGACCTGCAAAAGAAAGTATCGGATGAATTGAGTTCCATCAATCGCTAAAGGCTAGCTGCAATAGCAGCTCGAAGTTCGCTGACAGTGTATGGAGGGTTTCTGTGATGAGCCACATGGTGACAAGAGGCGCACAGTGGAATCAGGTCTTTAATGGGGTCAACTTGATAGGCCGCACCGATATCAGCTAATGGGATCACATGGTGAACATGAATGAGCCCTTTGCCAATAACACCATACTTGTCTTCATATACCAAACCGCATGCCTGGCATTTAGCTCCATAATATTCAATACAAAGTCGACGAGCCTCTTCGTTCCTCTCAAAGCTCGTAAGCAGCACCTCTCTTGGAGTCCCTTCTGATAAGGGAGAGGGGGATAGTTCTTCTGAGCGAATAAAGCCAGGGGGAAATATGCCAATGGCGAAATCACCCGCAATCCCTGTAACATCAGCATTCCATGCTCCCCATTCTCCGATATGTAAGCTTGATTTAGGTGGGTTCTTAAGGAGTTCACTTACCATTTCTCCGGTTAATGGATCTCGTGAGAACTTAACCATGTCAGTATTTCGTTCATGAAGATACTGAGCTGGCCACTCACCCAGTTGACCAAGCCAAGACTCTCCTTGCGCGTAACATTCTTTAGCGATTTTAAGGCATAGATCTTCTGGTGGTACTGCAATTGAAATGTAAAACGGTGGTTTCAACTCTCCTGCAGGCGGAATTAGATAGACGTAATTTTTTGTTTTTTTGACTAATGTCCAACCTCTTCTCGGAAGAATTACGCTAAGTGTCATAGAAGCACCAAAACGGTAGGTGGATGGCCCATATTTCTTGGGAGCCTTTCCACTTGGCTTAATCTCAATGGATTTTGTTATCCACCCTGGAGGATAATGTGTTTGGGCTGCAGCTTCAGTCAAAGATGTAATATTTAGTTGAATCATGGTTCATTTAATCACTTGAACAATAAAATGCTAAAAGAAAATTGAATTCAAAAAAGTAAGCCAAAAACAAGCTGAGCAGCGATTCTAATGTCATCGAGAAGCCATCATTTAAAGTGCGTCCAAGACTCATAAAGCTCTATCAGGAAAATTTGATATGATGCCTCGATGAAAATACATCCTGAAGCTATTTACGCCATTTTCGCAGCCATTCTTTTTGGTTTGGCGACACCTATAGCCAAGCTTTTGATTACTGATGTTTCACCGCAAATGCTTGCAGGGTTATTATATGCTGGCAGTGGTCTGGGCCTTTTTGCATTCTACGGCGTCACTCGATTGTTTAAGCGCAATTCCCAAAGGCACCATCCTATACGAACATCGGACTTGCCATGGCTCGCAGGCGCCATTTTATTTGGAGGTGTGCTGGGGCCTGTATTGCTGATGCAGGGATTGTTATCTACACCTGCCTCTATGGCATCACTACTACTCAATCTTGAAAGTGTAATAACTGCATTACTCGCCTGGTTTATTTTCAAAGAGCATTTTGACCGGCGGATATTCATTGGAATGATCTGTATAGTACTTGGTAGCCTATTGTTGTCATGGCCTAACAAGCTGAATGCAACTTTCCCATGGGGATCTATCGCGATTGCAGGGGCATGCTTCTGTTGGGGAATTGATAACAATTTAACACGGAAGATATCAGGTAATGATGCCCTACAAGTTGCTTGTATCAAGGGATTGGTAGCTGGCTTTGTAAACTTGGGAATTGCTCTCAGCCTTGGTTACAAATTACCAAATTTTCTAGTTGGGTTAAGTGCAGCTAGTATCGGCCTACTCGGTTACGGCATAAGCCTAGTATTGTTTGTCATTTCTTTACGCCATATTGGCGCAGCCAGAACAGGCGCTTATTTTTCTACAGCGCCCTTTGCAGGTGTGATCTGTTCTTTCCTATTTTTACATGAGCAACCAAATGCTTTATTTTGGGTGGCAACAATCTTAATGCTCATTGGTGTATGGCTGCATTTAAGTGAGCATCATGCGCATCTACATCAATATGAGGAACTGCATCATCAACACACTCATAAACATGACGAGCACCATCAACATAAACATGATTTTGATTGGGACGGACGTGAGCCTCACACACATCCGCATCACCATGCCCCTTTAAATCATAGTCACCAGCACTTCCCTGATTTGCACCATCAACACAAGCATTAACTCCTGGAACAGGGGTCAGAGGGTAATTCAATGTTTAGCCCACTCAAATCTTGCTGCTACAACCTCCCAATCAATAATGCTAAATAGATTATTGACGTATTCGGCGCGGCGATTCTGATATTTAAGGTAGTAAGCATGCTCCCACACGTCAAGTACCAGAATCGGAACGACTCCCCAAGCAGTGAGTTTCTGATGATTCTCACATTGCAATACCATTAACTTCCCACTGATTGGCAAATAACCCAACACTCCCCACCCGGCGCCTTCGACCGCTACGGTTGCGGCCGAGAGATGTGCTTTTAGCTTGTCGTATGACCCAAAGAATTTTTCAATCGCTTTAAGCAATTCCCCTTTGGGACTAGCGCTTCTTGTGGAGAGGTTACCCCAGTAAAGAGTGTGCAGAATATGACTTGATAAGCCTAATGCCAGCTCCTTTTCATAATGTTTTACCAAAGTGAAGTCCCCGCTTTCACGAGCAAGGGCAAGATTGTCCTCGGCTTTATTGGCCGAAACCACGGCTGGTTTGTGATGAAAGTGATAATGTAGTTCGACGGTACGTGCATCTATTACTGGCTCTAATGCATCATAGGCATAAGGTAATGGCAGCAATACGTATTTGCCTGCTGCATCAACTAGCCTGTCCGGAATATATGTTCCCTGAGTGGTTGCTTCAATTGCATGTGCCACCTGACTGGCTAGAACCAAGCTACTTCCAACTGCTATTGCACTTTGCATAAAATCACGACGAGTATTCATTCTGTATTCTCCAAATTAGTTTGCAAAGAGTTGAATGCTCTATAAACACCACACATTCAACTCAATTAAAAATTTACATTAGTAACTTCCAGATCATTCCCAATACACCACTCGCCATAATGATTGGTATCACACCTATCTTGAATCTAAATATGGCTATAAAACTCAAGGCCGCCAATAACACAGATGGCCAGTTAATTGCGCTTTCAAAGCCAGTTGGCCAAAAAACATGATAAGCAAAGAATAATGCCAGGTTCAGAATTACGCCCACGACAGCGGCTGTGATCGCACTAAGTGGTGCAGTGAATTTCAGATTGTCATGAGTCGTTTCGATAAACGGCGCACCCATAAAAATAAAGATGAAACTGGGTAAAAACGTGAAGAAAGTCACAATGGATGCCGCAGCGAATGCGGACGCAAAAATGGCATTAACGCCTAGAGCATGAGTCATCCAGCCACCCACGAACCCAACAAAGGTAACCACCATAATGAGTGGGCCGGGGGTGGTCTCTCCTAGGGCGAGTCCATCAATCATTTGAGTTGGGCTTAGCCATTGGTAATGCTCGACGGCCCCTTGGAATACATACGGTAATACCGCATAAGCGCCCCCAAAAGTCATAAGCGCTGCTTTAGTGAAGAACCAACCCATTTGAGTAAGTGTGGCATTCCACCCAAACAAACTGATCAAAAATAGCATTGCTGCGAACCATATAACGAACCCTATACCAGCCATCCTCCACAATTTAGTCCAGCTGAAAAGTGCATGTGAAGGAGTCGGAGTGTCGTCGTCTATCAATGCCTTCCCATAATTTTTATCGGCTGCTCCATGGCCTCCACCAACTTTGAAAAAATGGGGTGTCTTGCGTCCACCGATATGACCAATAATGCCTGCTGCAAGAACAATGAATGGAAAGGGTAATTTGAGTAGAAAAATAGCTATAAAGGCTAATGCCGCGATGGACCACAATACTTTGTTTTTGAGTGTTCTTGAGCCTATTCTGTAGGCTGCAAACAAAACAATTGCGACCACGGCAGGCTTAATACCATATAGAACGCCTGCGACCGCAGGCACACTGCCATAGGCCATATAAACCCAAGCAAGCCCAACCAAAATAAAAAACGATGGGAGCACAAACAATATGCCAGCGATTAATCCACCCCAGGTGCGGTGCATTAACCAGCCAATATAGGTGGCTAGTTGTTGAGCTTCCGGCCCAGGAAGCAGCATGCAGTAATTAAGGGCATGTAGAAAACGCTTTTCTGATATCCAGTGCTTTTTCTCTACCAAGTCATGATGCATGATGGCGATTTGGCCAGCTGGGCCGCCAAAGCTAATAAAGCCAAGCTTTAGCCAGTAAAGAAATGCTTCTTTAACAGAGATTGGAGGTGTGTGAGATGTTGAGTTTTTGTTTTTTTCGTCCATAAGCTCTCATTTCGTGGGGAGTTTCCCCAAGATTTGAGCAGACCTTGGACGGAAATCGTCTTGAAACGGGGAGGCTGCTAAATCCCCATATGAAAATTTTACTATATATGTACAGCTATTTTCAACTCGCTAGAAATTAAAATTTCAATGTAAAATATCAACGTGCGCCGCTTGATTCTACTGATGATGATCTGGTTGTTACCATTGCAGCCGCTCTTAGCAGCGGAGGCAGAATTCGCACATCTGCTAGAAAATCAAAGCACCCAAGAGAAAACTGTTTCACACATGAATGAGCATCTCAATCATGTATCGCATCATCATGATGATAACGGTGATTCCCACGAAGATGAGTCTTCAAAATCTATGGTTCACATGGTGAACTTTGAACATGGCCTCAACTTCTCAGTTATGCTCATTACTACAGCAGTAGATTTGATAGTCACTCAGTCTGCTGAAGTGCCCATTTTCCTCGCTCTTGAATATCACGGGCCGCCTGCGGCACCCCCCTTAAAGCCCCCTTACTTAGCCCTTTGAGTGCCAGGGGATTAATCCGCCTGTGCACTCTGCTTGTACGTTATTAACTTGCAGGGACTAACCATGTATTTTTCAATTGAAGTGCTATGCCGTCATTGGTATGGCTTGCAACAAAAAACCATACTTTCATCATTTATAACCTCTTTGGACTTTGAAGTTGTCCGAACGATTACTGGAGCTAGATAATCATGAAGTTTAAAAATTATCTAGTTGTTATCTTGCTCGTCGCCTTTACGGGTATTGCATCGTTCATGCTTGGACATAAATCTGGTCAGCAAGAATCCAGTGGAGCATTGTCTGCACCCGTTCAGGCTGAGCAGAAGAAAGCGCCTGATGCTTCTGAACAGATAGAAATACAAGATGCATATATCCAATCAGCTGGTATCAAGGTTGAGCAAGCTTCAAGTGGCGATATCACCACGGAAATCTTAGCTCCAGCAAAAGTTACCTCAATCCCCGGTGGTGAAGCAATTCTCATAGCCAAAGCCGCAGGCATCATCACTCAAATTAAGAAGCGTTTAGGTGACTCTGTTCAAGCCGGAGAAACTATCGCTGTTCTGGATAGTATGGAGGCCTCAAGGATGAGTGCTGAACGTACAAAAGCATATAGCGAGCTAGAGTTAGCCAAAAAAGTATATGAGCGTAAAGCGACATTGTTTGAGCACGGAGTAACCGCTAAACAAGATGTAGATACAGCACAATCTGCGTTAGCTGTCGCAGAGGCGGAAGCTGTACGAAGCAGCCAAGTAATGAAAGCTGCACACCTCTCAAATGATGGTCGTTCATTGCTTGTAGTCAGCCCCTTGACTGGGAAGATTACTGCTGAAACCGCGATAGTTGGTTCTTTTGTTCAACCTGACAGTCAATTGTTTAGAGTCGCAGACAGCAAACAGTTGCAGGTTGAGGCATTTATCACTGCTAGTGACTTAATTAAGGTTAAACCAGGTGACTCAGCTACTATTGTAGGTAGGAATGGTGTAAACATTCCGGCAAGCGTTCGATCAATCACACCCGCTGTGGATGGTGGAAACCAGATAGCGACAGCAATTCTGACCCCTGAAAAAGATCACTCCGAATTAGTCATTGGAGAAGGCTTGCAAGTCAGGCTGCACAAGAAATCAGAGAGCAATACATATCTGGTGATTCCTGAAGATGCCATTCAAAACTTAGATGGACGGGATGTAGTTTTCATTAAAACAAATAAGGGCTTCAAACCTCAACCAGTCGTCGTTGGAGTAAGAACAAACGGAAAGGCACAAGTGGTTTCAGGCATTGAGCCAAAGACGGAAATTGCTACACAGAATGCATTTTTGATTAAAGCAGAAATGATCAAGAACTCGGCAGAGGAAGAATAATGGGCAACATTCTTTCATTTGCGGTTCACTACCGCTGGATGGTGCTATTCCTGACGATTATTCTGGGCGGTATTGGAGCCTGGCAGCTTAATATATTGCCTATCGATGTGACACCTGACATCACTAATAAGCAGGTGCAAATTAATACTGTTGTACCAACATTGACCCCAGTTGAAATCGAGAAGCGGGTCACGTATCCGATTGAAACTGCTATTGCCGGCTTGAATGGAGTTGAAAACTTCCGTTCGTTTTCTCGCAACGGGTTTAGCCAGGTCACAGTCATTTTCAAGGAAAGCGCTAACCTTTACTTTATGCGCCAACAAGTGGCTGAGCGTTTGTCACTTGCAAGGGCAAACTTGCCAGCTGGTGCCGAGCCCGTGATGGGGCCGGTATCAACAGGATTGGGTGAAGTATTCCATTACAGCGTTGAGTTTGAATACCCAAAAGGTATCAAGGCACCCAAAACTGACGGTAAGCCGGGTTGGCAAACCGATGGTAGTTTCTTAACCGAAGAAGGCCAGAAGCTTGGTGACCGTGTAGCGCAATTAGCATACTTGCGTACGGTTCAGGACTGGATCATTCGACCACAACTTAGAACCACATCCGGCGTGGCAGATGTGGATAGCTTGGGTGGATACGTCAAACAATACGTCATCGAACCAGACCCTAACAAACTCGCGGTGTATGGCATTTCATTAATGCAATTAGGTCAGGCGCTGGAAGACAACAATGTTTCCGTCAGTGGTAATTTCATTCGCAGGTCCGGTGAAAGCTACCTTGTTAAAGCTGATGGCCGTATCAAAACCATTGATGAACTAAGCCGGGCAGTAGTGACTTCACAAAATGGTGTCCCAATCACGGTTGGGCAAGTTTCTAAGGTTAGTATTGGCGGTGATCTCAGAACAGGTGCAGCAAGCCGTAATGGTTATGAGGCTGTAATTGGTAGTGCCTTAATGTTGGTTGGGGCGAACAGCAGAACAGTCGCAGGGGCCGTTGGTGACAAGCTGGCCGAGATCAGCAAAACACTACCACCAGGCATATTGATTGTGCCGACCTTGGACCGTTCACAGTTGGTTTTAGCCACCATCAAAACCGTCTCTAAAAATCTGGTTGAAGGGGCATTACTCGTTGTTGTCGTGCTGTTTGCGCTTTTGGGTAATTGGCGAGCAGCTGTCATTGCCGCATTAGTGATCCCACTGTCTCTCGTCATGAGTGCCATTGGAATGAATGGTATGAACATCTCTGGCAATCTTATGAGCCTTGGGGCATTAGATTTCGGCTTGATTATCGATGGCGCTGTAATTATTGTAGAGAATGCGTTACGTCGTTTGTCTGAACGCCAAAAACATGTTGGCAGACGATTAGATATCTCCGAGCGACTAGAAGAAGTCATAGCATCATCCAAAGAAATGGTTAGGCCCACGGTCTATGGTCAAGCGGTAATCTTTCTAGTGTTTTTGCCTTGTCTGACTTTTCAGGGAGTTGAGGGCAAAATGTTTTCACCGATGGTGATTACATTGATGCTGGCCTTAGCATCTGCGTTCGTCTTGTCTCTCACATTCGTTCCAGCAATGATTGCTCTATTGCTCACAGGTAATTTTGAGGAAAAAGAAACCAAGATTGTTCAGAAGTCCAAAAGCTTATATGAACCATTATTGAAAGCAGTCATTTATAAGCCAAGTATTGGGCTGACATTCGCTGTAGTTGTGCTTGCGATTGCTGGATTGGTTTTTACCTTCGTTGGCAGTGAATTTATGCCCACACTTGACGAGCAAAACTTGAATCTCTCATCAGTTCGGATTGCATCAACCTCGATTGATCAATCTGCTGCATTGGATTTACCAATCGAAAAAGCAGTGCTGACTCTACCCGAGGTTAAAACGGTCTATTCCAAGGCTGGTACTGCCAGTTTGGCAGCAGACCCTATGCCGCCTAATGCTTCTGATAACTACATTATCTTGAAGCCTAAGAGCGAATGGCCTAAAGGTATTACCACCAAGCAACAGGTCATTGATCGGATTCGCGAAGTTACAAAGCCAATTGTGGGTAATAACTTCGACGTAACTCAGCCGATTGAAATGCGGTTTAACGAACTGATTGGTGGTGTACGTAGTGATGTAGCAGTCAAGCTTTACGGTGATGATGTTGAGCAACTTGCACTGACTGCAAAACGGATTTCGACTGTATTAAGAAAAACACCTGGGGCTATTGATACCCGTGTTGCTCAAACCAGTGGTTTCCCAATATTCGATATCGCATTTGATAGAGTTGCCATAGCGCGCTATGGGCTGACAGTCAAAGACGTAGCTAATACCGTTTCCGCTGCACTGGCTGGCTTACCATCTGGGCAAGTATTTGAAGGTGATCGGCGTTTTGATGTAGTAATCCGTATGTCTGGAGAGTTACGCAATAATCTTGATGTGCTTGGGTCGTTGCCGGTTATGTTGCCATCAGGCAATCAAGCTAGTGTTCCATTACGCCAGCTAGTGCAATTCAGGTTCACTCAAGGCCTGAACGAAGTAAGTCGTGACAATGGTAAACGCCGTATTTACATTGAAGCGAATGTAGAAGGACGAGATCTTGGTAGCTTTGTTGCAGATGCCCAACAACGTATCGGGGCTGAGGTGAAATTACCTACTGGTTCATGGATTGAATGGGGTGGGCAATTTCAAAATCTCCAGGAGGCAACTAAGCGACTTTCATTAATCATTCCAATTTGCCTGCTGCTGATTGCGGCTGCAATTTATCTGGCCGTTGGTCATGTTGGATTGTCTGCGATTGTCATGACAGCTGTACCTCTCGCCACTGCGGGTGGCGTTTTCGCACTTGCATTGAGAGATATTCCATTCTCTATTTCTGCTGCTGTAGGGTTCATTGCGGTATCCGGCGTCGCAGTTTTAAATGGTCTAGTGCTTGTGACGGCTATCAAGAAACGGATGGATGCTGGAATCTCTGCAGAAACAGCCATTGCTGAAGGCTCAATGGAGCGTGTAAGGCCTGTCATGATGACAGCTCTGGTTGCAATTCTTGGGTTTATTCCTATGGCAATCGCTACAGGCACCGGCGCGGAAGTGCAGAAACCACTAGCGACTGTAGTGATTGGCGGATTAATTACTGCAACTGCATTAACTTTATTCGTCTTACCAGCGCTTACAACCTTACTACTTAAACAAAACAAAAACACGGCTGTAAGGGCATGAGTACTGTGGCTAAAGAGTGAATTGAGTCTGGCTTCAAAATAAAAAAGATTCCGCTCCTAGGCTAAACCCACCTACGATGTAATCAATCTGTCCCAGAAAAAACAATGCCGCTTTACAGCGGCTTTGTTATCTCTAAATTATTTCCTGTTTTGATTGCCTTTCGCCCATCCATCTTGAATAGCATTCTCAATTTCTTCGAGCGTTGCTACAAAGCCAAGCTTTGGCCAATAAAGAAATGCTTCTTTATTTTTTTATGACTAACTCTGATTATGAGTGTTGTAGTTAGTATCAACAATGAACGAGCGCATTAGTAGACTATCCAGAATATTACTCGCCGGAATTTCCTTAAGAATTCCTGATCGTTCCAAAATTCGCCAAGGCGCCACCATAAGTTTCTTGGTGTAGTAAATACATATTCCCCAAATAATGAATATCATTCCAAGGGCTATAAGAGCTCTCCATGGTGATGCTTGTGCAACGCTGATTGAGAATATATTCAATCCACAAATAAAGCTGACAATTACTAAAAGAACGAATCCAAGAATGGGGGATACCCTATCTGGTGTCGCTAACACTTCTTGCTGTTTAATTCTGATTTGACCTGAGCCAAGCAATGCTTTGACTTCCGGGTCAGTTAAGTTATATCGACTCTTGATGGCAATTATTTTGGAGCGTACAGTTGCATTAGCAGTCAATCCAAAACGATACTTGAACATTCGTTGATTCATAGCTGCTACCCTGTCCAGGTCATCATCTGAACGAGTTGACATGTACACCCTCATGGATGATGCTAAGTTAAACTCATAATAATCTCGGTTAGCATTTCTTTGCTGATCAGCGATATTGATGTTTGTATTATTAGCTTGATTGGTCATAATAAATATCACTCTTATGAGACTGAATAACTACCCTTCGTAGTAGTCTCTTCCAGCATTACGTTGATTAGAGCTTATGTTGAAGTTAAGAGATATCGGTCGGGTTTGGGTTAATAAATTTATTGGATCTTTAGGGGTTCTGGATTCAAAATAGGCCGCAGCAGATGCCATGATATTGCGCTGACGCAATGTTTCATCAGTCACCAAATGTCCATTGTAAAGCTCAATCGATAAGCCAAAATCCTCAACTTCATGCTCAACATTATCCAGAAATTTTTTAATTTCAGAATCAGCTACAGCCTCATTGAGCTTGTTATTTTGAATAAGCAACATGATGGATTTTGCGGCTACATCCTTCTCTAAGATAGCCTTTCTAGCAATTGATATTTGAAGTTGAATCATCCGCAGTAATGGAATATCAATCTGTGTTTCACCTTTTAAAGTGCCTTCACCAGTAAGTAGCCAATCTATTGAAATGCCAAATTCGATTTTTATGGCGTAGAGGAATTCTGCTCCTGGCTTTTTAATACCTCTTATAACGTCGCTTACAAAACCTTGCGAAACCTTAAGCCTCCGGGCAAATTCGGCCTGACTCAGTCCAATCATTGCTAGCAATGAAGACAGTCTGGTCCCTAAGCTATCCAGATTAGAGGTAGGGGTTAAATCGATGTCTTGATTATTCATATCGGTATAAGATATATTATGCTATCTCTTAAGTTATAGAAAATACTCAATAGAGATAGATTACTCTTTAATTTACGCTGTGTCATCACTAATCATGGATGGAATTGAAATCAACTATCGCCTTCGCAAGCTTGGAATGAGCCAAGCGAAAATTGCACGAACCCTCGGCGTCGCCAGTGGTGTAGTGAGCAATGTGATCCATGATCGAACAACGGCTTATGCTGTAGCAAGCCATATCGCACAGTTATTACAGTGTGAAATTGAGGAACTGTGGCCCACACGCTATGTTTTTAAACCAAGAAAAACGACAACTCAGAATGATGGGAAAAACACGTGCGTGTTATTGGAAGGAGAAATGAAATGCCTTAATCATCACGATTGATTCAATATGGGCCCATAAACGCAAAACCCGAGGATTCCGGCCTCGGGTTGCGAACTGCTATCAAGTAATCCACTTGAACCCGTAGTATCTGCGCCGCGCATGAAGATGTCAAGTCATGTGCGATGGGCTTTTTCATCCCTACTATTCAAAAGACCAAGTAAATGTTAAATGCACTTGGTCTGTTTAAAGGAGAAAATCCCTTATGCGGATTCCCATGCGTTTGCAGCGCGAAATCGCACGTTTGCATTTCCATACCCCTGAACAATCGTCACGCGCAATCGGTCGCGTTATTGGGGTATCTCCCAATACAGTTACGCGGATCATTAATGCCATCAAGAGTAGCAACATAAGCTCTGAAGAATTAACTCACTTAGACGATGAT
>CAKZJM010000165.1 GCA_936943315.1 uncultured Methylophilus sp.
CTGAAACGCGATAGGCCACCGGGAACGGCGAGTACGGGCCGAACACCAGTTGCGTCACGCGCAAACGTGCCTCTGGTGCCAAGCCTTCCGCAATCACTTGCCGCAATCTGATCTTTAAGGCTTCACGCTCAGTTTGGTTATCGGTGCGTACCACTATTTTGGCAAAAGATGGATCAGGTAGCTCAGGCCCCACCGAGAAAAAGAATCGTGGCGCGCCTTGGCCGACGTAAGCCGTGACGATTTTGGCTTCTTTTTGTTTGGCTAGCCAAGCCTCGACTTTGCTAGCCGCCAGGCTGGTTTGGGCGATGGAGGTGCCATAAGGCATCTGAACCTCGACCAGGACTTCTGGCCGGTCTGAAATCGGGAAAAACTGTTTTTTCACCACGGCCATACCCAATACCGACATCACGAAAAGCCCAATGACGGTGGCAGCGACGAGCCACTTGCGTGCAATGATGCGCCCCAATAAGCGACGGAAACGGTTGTAATTGGGCTTGTCATAAATCGCATGGTGCCCGCCTTCAATTTTCTTAAAGTCGGGCAGCAATTTGACCCCGATATAAGGCGTAAACACCACGGCCACCACCCAGGAGGCAATCAGGGCGATCCCGACAATCCAGAACATATTGCTGGTATATTCGCCTGCGGTTGAACGCGCAAAGCCGTTGGGCATAAAGCCGACGGCGGTGACCAGCGTACCTGATAGCATAGGTGCGGCAGTATGGCTCCAGGCATAGGCAGAGGCGGCCAGACGGTCATAGCCTTCTTCCATCTTCACCACCATCATCTCGATAGCGATAATGGCATCGTCTACCAGCAAACCTAAGGCCAGAATCAGAGAGCCCAGGGTGATGCGATCAAAATTCTTGCCTGTAGCCAGCATCACGGCGAACACCACTGCCAGTGTCAGCGGCACCGCAGCGGCAACAACAACGCCAACACGCCAGCCCATGCTCACAAAACTGACCAACATCACCACCAGCACAGCAGCAAAAAACTTCACCATAAATTCATCGACGGAAGCACTGATATTGACCGCCTGATCAGTCACCTTTACCAGTTGCATGCCCAATGGCTGTTGCGCGTTGATGGCAGCAACCTCTTGATCCAGTGCTTTACCGAGGTCCAGTCCATTCCAGCCTTCGCGCATCACCACGCCCAGCAATACCGCAGGCTCACAGCCATTGCGTATCATAAAGGTGGCCGGATCTTCATAGCCGCGTACCACCTTTGCGATATCGGATAATTTTAGCGTGCGCCCCTTGGTCACGATGGGGGTATTGCGAATTTTGTCTAATGCATCAAACGCGCCATCAACGCGAATAACCACAGCTGAGCCCTTGGTTTCAACAGTGCCGGCAGGGGTTAACGCATTCTGGTTATTCAATGCAGCAAACACATCCTGTGGGCTGATGCCTAATGTCGCGAGGTGGTCGTGTGAAATTTCGACGAAGATACGCTCCGCCTGCTCGCCGATGATATTGACCTTTTTGACACCAGGCACATGCAGCATGCGCTGGCGCAAAGTTTCTGCATCGCGTATCAGGGTGCGCTGTGTCAGCCCTTTCGCCTTCAGTGCAAACAAAGCGAAAGTGACATCAGAATATTCGTCGTTCACAAACGGACCGATCACGCCACTAGGTAGCTGGCGCGCTTCATCGCCCACCTTTTTACGTGCCTGGTAAAACTCATCCTGCACTTCAGAAGGCGGTGTGCTATCGAGCAAAGTGAGTGTGGTAAAGGCCAGCCCCGGGCGGGTGTAGGTCTCACTTCTGTCATACCAG
>CAKZJM010000166.1 GCA_936943315.1 uncultured Methylophilus sp.
TAAGCGCCTTATCAATTCCTTTGGCTGCTGCCTCACCTAAACGCAGCGCGGTGCCTGATGGCGCATCGACCTTGTGACGGTGATGCATCTCCACCACCTCAATATCGTAACCTTCATTGAGTACGCGTGCGGCCTGCTCGACCAGATTAATGAGCAGCGTGACCCCGACGCTCATATTTGGCGCAAATACGATGCCGACATTTTTAGACGCAGCCTCAATACTGGCTTTTTCAGCCTCACTGAAACCGGTCGTACCAATCACCAGCTTGACCTTGGATTGCTGACAGGCTTGCAGATATTGCATGGTCGCCTCTGGACGCGTGAAGTCAACCAGCACATCAGCCCCGTTGAGCGCAGCATTGATATCAGAGGTGATTTTCACGCCACTCACCTTACCAAACTGCTCGCCCGCATCGCGGCCTATCATGGCACTTTCCGCACGGTCCAGCGCAGCATGCAACTGCAAACCACTGTCAGAAAACACTCCATCTAATAAGGCATGCCCCATACGGCCAGACACGCCTGCAATCACTACTTTCAACATAACTCGCTCAATAACTTTTAATAATTTAAAACGTGGCCTGTCTCAGCCTATTAAAACCCGATTTGCTCCAGTACGCCATCCAGATGCTCTGAGCTACCTTCAGGTGCAGTCACTTGCTGCTTGCCAGCAGGCACTTCTGCACCGCTCGCCGTGGTTTCACGCACAATCAGCCAACGGTTGCTTGCAGCATCCAGCTTCAGCTGCAAACGCTTCACCATTTCATCCTTGTAGGCCTTGGCCGCATACTTTTGCGTGAAGGTTGCAACAGCCGAGTCGCCATCGCGCGTCACACTGACATTGGTAATATCAAGGCTGATCTTACCCTGCTGTGGTGACAAACGCTTTTTACGCTGTGCTTCCCAGGCGCTCTTGTTGGGCAGACCTTCTGGCACAAACTCTGGCGAATAAGCAGCCAGGTAAGCACTGATGTTTTTATTGCGCCAGGCCTGCGCCCAGGCGTCAATTGCAGACTCAACACTGACATCCGCTGCAGGTGTAGCAGTAGTAGTTGCAGGTGCTGGCTCCACGATATCCACTTTGGCGGGGGCTGCAGTCAAGGCCGATGTAGCCAGTGGTGCACTCGCAACCAATGGTGCAACGCGCTCGCGTGTGATCAACCAGCGTTTTTGTGTCGGCTCGTAGCGCATCTCCAGCGTTTTGGCCAACTCATCTTTATAGGCTTTGGCAGCATACTTTTGCTCAAACTGAACCGTAGCTGTCGCGCCATCCCGCTGAATTTGTACATGATTAATGACTAATGTAATGGCTCCCTGGCCTGCGGATAAACGCTGTTTACGTTGTGCCTCCCATGCTTTTTTCGAAGGCAAACCGTCAGGGACAAAGTCAGGCGCATACGCAGCAAGGTAAGTCTTGATGTCTTTGCTGCGCCAGGCTTGCGCCCAGCCTGCGAGTGCCTGGTTAATCTCGGCATCGCCAGCGGGGGCTTCTGGAGTCACGGCAGCGGCAGCAGGCAACGGTTCAGCTGGCCTAGCTTGCGTTTCCTTAACTTGCGCCTCCTTAGCTTGTGTTTCTTCTACTGCAGGCTGAGCAACTACTGGCTTTTCTTCTGTTGCAGCCAACGCCGCCACTGGCGCAACCTCTTTCACCACTGGCTTGCTTACCGATGGCGGAGGGGGCGGCGGCAATTCTGGCTCAGGTTCAGGCTCCGGCAATTGCTCAGCCACAAATGTCGGTGACGCCTCTGTAGCCTTATCCGCTGTTGGCGCAACCCCTTTTTCAGTGACTTGACGCGCTTCTGCATCGGTAGAAGGGGTATTCGCTTCGGCCATGTTTCCCTTAACCATGTCCGCTTCAGTTGGAATCACTGGCGCCACATACTCACCTTCTGGGATATATGGAATGACTTCATCATCTTCAACTGTGGCTGATGCAGGGCTTGAAGCTTGTGCGACAGGCTTTTGTACCTCTTGCTTTTGTACTTGTTGCTTCTGAAGCGTGGCTTTTTGCGGTTTTGTTTTTTGAGCCGGCGTTTCTTTCACTGGGGCCTTGGATTCAGCAGGCTTGGATTCCGCTGGCTTTGTTGCCACTACAGCCGCAGTGGCTGCCGCAACGACCGGTGCAGCAACACTTGTAGTTGCCGCACTGGTAGTTGCCGTACTTGTGGCCGCTGGCGCCGCTTTCACTGGTGGAGGCAATACCGGTTCGGGCTCTGGTGCCACAGCGGCGGCGGCCATCGGCTCTTGCTGAAAGACAGGCGGCGGTTCTACCGTGTCTGCA
>CAKZJM010000167.1 GCA_936943315.1 uncultured Methylophilus sp.
AATTAAGCGGTAAACAATCACAAATCACCCGCTTGGCCATAGACGCCCCCACTTCAAAGCAAAGAAGAACCTTTTATTGCAATCCCACCACGCCTGGATTCCGGCCTTCGCCGGAATGACCAACTTGTTGCAGAGCGCTTACTTTTCGCAAAGCCAGCCCTTAGACAGGCGCAAAGCATGCTCTGCTAAACCCCTACTACACCCTCCGCCGGAATGACGACTTACTGCTTGATGCACTGCTTTCGCATAAACAAGCGGTTCCGCAGACGCAGCACATACTCTGCTCACACTATGCCTGAATGACGAAAAACTCGACTACCTTCAATTGACATTAAGCATGATTAAAAGAAGAACCTTTATCTTTTCTCCAT
This sequence comes from uncultured Methylophilus sp., assembly GCA_936943315.1. Classification (GTDB taxonomy): domain Bacteria; phylum Pseudomonadota; class Gammaproteobacteria; order Burkholderiales; family Methylophilaceae; genus Methylophilus. Next base: position 372 of record CAKZJM010000167.1, read on the forward strand.
CAATTAATTCAAAAAGCGTCTTTATCAGCGTCGCTGATACACCATATCACTATAATGCAACCCATTCACCGAGGTATGCCCTTCCTCACTCACCAGCTCCCAGTCATGCATCTCCATCTCTGGGAAAAACGCATCGCCGCCCACATGCGCGTAAACGCGAGTGATATATAGCCTGGTGACGTAAGCTAATCCTTGCGCATACATCTCTGCCCCACCGATGAGGAATGGCTCTTCATCACCAGCGCAGGCTGCCAGCGCTTGCGGTAGTGAGTGCACAACCTTGGCGCCTTCGACCGCGTATTCAGTATCGCGTGTGACGATGACTGTTGTGCGCCCCGGCAACAGGCGCCCCAACGATTCATAGGTTTTGCGCCCCATAATAATATGGTGCCCCATGGTGAGCTGCTTGAAGCGCTTGAGGTCTTCTGGCAAATGCCAGGGGAGTTGGTTATTGTGACCAATCACGCGGTTATCGGCATGGGCGACAATGAGGGAAAGTGCTTGCATGAATATGTTCTTTAAAAGGCTGACAGGCGTTTGAGGTCACTGATAATGGCCTGGCTATGGCCGTCAGGATTGACGTTGCTATACATTTGCGCCACCACGCCTTGTGGATCAATCACAAACGTGATGCGTTTGGCCGCCTGGAACACGATGAGGTTAAACAAGGCGCCATAGGCGTCAGCCACCTGGCCATTACTATCGGCCAGGATGGGGAACGATAAACGGTGTTTTTGTGCAAACTGGGCATGACTGGCGACGGTATCTACACTGATACCAACGACTTCAGCGCCTAAAGCATGGATTTGCTGGATATCATCCCTGAACTGGCAGGCTTCACGGGTGCAGCCCGGCGTATCATCTTTGGGATAAAAATAAAGCACCAGCCATTTGCCTTGCCAGTCTGACAGGCTGCGCATATTGCCCTCCGCATCGGGTAATTTGAACTCTGGGGCTTTCATCCCGACGCTGACGCGTGTGGAGGGCTGGTGGTATTGGCGATAGCCCCAAAAGGCCAGCCAGAGCAATAATCCGTACATGATCAGCTTGATCAGCATTCGATTTTCCTTCTCTACAACAGATTTATGACATTCAGGTCGTTGACGCTTACTGCTGCTTATTGTACCTTAATCCGCCATCTGTCATTTTAAGGTCATCCGCAATCGTTTGAAGGTTTGCAGTCACTCCCCATGAATAATGAAGCCATTGCAAAACTGCTCAAACTGATTGCTGCAGACCCGCATAAGTGGGACGCCTACCAGAAGCTGGCTGGGCTGATGCTTCAAAATCAGGAGTTTCATGCCGCCGAGCAATACCTGTTGCAGGCGATCAACCTGAAGCCTGACTTACTGGAGTTGCGTTTGCAGCTGGCCAACCTGCATATGCGCACACAGCAGTTTAAGGCTGCACATGAGTGCTATAAACAGGCGATTGCGCTGGATGCCAAACAGGCCAATATTTATTACCTGGATGCACGTGCGCTGAAAAACCTGGGCCGCACGCAGGAGGCCATCTTACGGTTGCGTACAGTGACCAAACTGAACCCGCAGCATATGCAGGCGTTTAGTGAGTGTGCGGATTTAATGCTGCAGGCTCAGCAAGTCGAGCAGGCCGCGGCACTGCTCAGGCAAGCCATTGTGGCCCATCCTGAGCATGCCCATTTTCATTACCGTCTTGGCGTTTTATGCCAGCAATTGCAGGCGACAGATGAGGCGCTGGCATGCATGAACGAGGCGATTAGAATTCAGCCAGACTTTGCGGAAGCTTACCACCAACGTGGACTGATGCTGCAATTACAGGGGAACAGTCAAGAAGCGCTCAGCAGTTTTAGTCAGGCCATCAGCTACCAGCCTATGCTGCCTGTGCCTTACAACAACCGTGGTGTCATTTTGTGCCAGCTAGGCAAATATGCCGAGGCCATCAGTGATTTCCGCCAGGCTTTACAGCTCAATCCCGGCTATGCCTCTGCCTACTGCAATTTGGGCCTGGCACTCTATGAAAATGGTGAGAGCGACGAGTCTTACCAATGCCTGGGAACGGCCTTGCAACACTCGCCTAACCACGCCCAGGCCCGTTATTACCTGAGCATGTTGCAACTGGCGAGAGGTGAGTATGAAACTGGCTGGACGATGTATGAAGCCCGCTGGCAAATGTTTGCTGACCCACAACGCCCGGACTTGCGCCTATTATGGCGCGGTAACGGCTCGCTGGTTGGTAAAACCATCCTGATCCAGGCGGAAATGACGCTCAGCGATACCTTGCAGTTTTGCCGATATATCCCCTTGATCAAGGCGTTTAAGCCTAACCAGATCATCGTCGCTGTGCCTGAGGCGCTGTTTGATTTATTCAATGAGCTGTGGGCGCAAGACGCAAATATTTTTGTGATCCGCCAGGATGGGCGGCCATTGCCTCATTTTGATGTGCATTGCCCCATGCTGAGTTTACCCACCGCCTTTAGCACCCTTCTGGATACCATTCCCGCCGCCCTGCCTTATCTGCAGATTGCAGAACGGCATCAACAACCCTGGCAGCAATTACTGGGGCCCGCCAGGCGGTTGCGTATCGGCCTGAACTGGTGTGGCGATGCGGGCAATAAATATGACGCATTGC
>CAKZJM010000168.1 GCA_936943315.1 uncultured Methylophilus sp.
TGGGTAAGCAAAGAAAAGTAACTCGCCGAGGGCGGAAAGAAAACGTTTGAGTGATATGAAAAATCATTTAGCGAGCATGATTGATCACTTCAACAAAATAATCCGATTAATCTGCCCCAATCGAAACGCCGTTTTACTCAACTTGCCCCCTTTTAGTGCCAATGGCCGAATCGGGCAAGGCGGAATCCTTCTTCCATCTTCGAGCAACGTGTCATCTTCCGCCGTTGATTGCCACACCCCACCATTCACTGGCCTGAATTGCCAGCGGATATACCCAACCTTGGCACCTAGTTGCAACATTTCGTCACGGTCTGGCGCTTCGCTCACCAGCAGTTCGTCTTCCAGCTCTTCATCATATTTGCCAAAAGCCTGTTTGCAGGCCAGGGCTTCCTGCTCGCTGGCGCCTACATAGGTGCACGCGCGGTGTTCTTCGCGTTGCACATCCCACGCACCCAGCTGCCAGGCGGCATCCAGCACAGCTTCTTCAACCATTTCCGGCTGGCGCCAGCGGTCGTTGATCTGAAGCGCAGAGCCGGGTACGGGTTGCAGCACGGGTTTTAGCATGGGTAGGGCGGAGGTGGGCTGTTTGCGGAAGCCGTGCCAATGCAGCATGAGCAGGAGAGGGGTATCTGCCCGCGGAACCGCAGTCAGCGTGACTGCCGTGAGCGGCAGTTTCATGACTTGCATTTGCTCAATCAATGTGTGAAAAATGTTCATGATTCACTCCTATTGCTTAACAGACGGGGTCACAAAATAACTAGCAAAAAACGTGCTGGACTGCGTCAGTTCAAGCCTGAAACAAAGCGCGAATGACACGATTCATGTGCAGATACCGCTTGTTATCAATCTGTTCTAATCATAGTTTCTGCCAGTGCCTCACCAAAACACAATTCCCCTCTTGAAAAACGGTTTTTGCTTCCCCATCTAAACGTAAATTTTTGTGTTAATCCCGTTTTTTGGAGGAATAGTCATGACGACAGCGACCGCAGAATCGCAATCTAAACAAACCTTAGGCTTTCAGGCTGAGGTCAAACAATTATTGCAATTGATGATTCATTCACTGTATAGCAATAAAGAAATCGTATTACGTGAATTGATCTCCAATGCTTCTGACGCCGCAGACAAGCTCCGTTTTGAGGCGATTTCAAATGGCAGCCTGTATGAAAATGACAGCGAACTGAAGATTCGAGTTTCATTTGATAAAGACGCACGCACCTTGACCATTGCTGATAATGGTATCGGTATGCGCCGCGAAGAAGTGATCAACAATATCGGCACCATTGCCAAGTCTGGCACCAAAGAATTTTTCCAGAACCTGACCGGTGACCAGGCCAAAGACGCCAACCTGATTGGCCAGTTTGGTGTGGGTTTTTACTCCAGCTTTATCATTGCCGACAAAGTTACCTTGATTACCCGCCGTGCTGGCGAATCGGAAGCCATTAAATGGGAGTCCCACGGTGAAGGCGATTTCACCATCGAAGCGGCTGAAAAAGCCGGGCGCGGCACTGAGGTGATTCTGCACCTGCGTGAAGGTGAGGATGAGTTTCTCAATGACTGGAAACTGAAAACCATTGTCCGCAAGTATTCTGACCATATCACCTTGCCTATCGTCATGAAAAAGTCTGAATGGAAAGACGGCGAAAACGGTGAAGGCGGCCAGATGGTCACCACCGACGAAGACGAAACCATCAACAAGGCTTCAGCATTGTGGGCGCGCAGCAAGAGCGATATCACTGAAGAAGAATACAACGAGTTTTACAAACATGTTTCGCACGATTACGAAAATCCGCTGGCGTATACCCACAGCCGCGTAGAAGGCAAACAGGAATATATTTCATTGCTCTACGTGCCAGGCAAAGCCCCGTTTGACCTGTATGACCGTGACCGCCGCCAGGGCATCAAGCTGTATGTCAAACGCGTTTTCATTATGGAAGACGCCGAGAAGCTGATGCCGCAATACCTGCGCTTTGTACGTGGCGTGATTGACTCTGCCGATTTGCCATTAAACGTCTCCCGCGAAATTCTGCAAGACAGCCGCGATGTAGAAGCGATTAAAAACGGCTCAGTGAAAAAAGTGTTGAGCTTGCTCGAAGACGTCGCAGAAAACAAACCAGAAGACTACGCCAAGTTCTGGAACGAGTTTGGCCGCGTGCTCAAAGAAGGCCCCGGTGAAGATTTTGCCAACAAGGATAAAATTGCCGGATTGCTGCGCTTTGCTTCTACCCATGCTGACACCCAAGAGCAAAACGTTTCGCTCAAAGCGTACATCGAGCGCATGAAGCCCGAGCAAGAAGCGATTTACTACATCACTGCTGATACGTTTGCCGCGGCGAAGAATTCACCACACCTGGAAATCTTCCGTAAAAAAGGCATTGAAGTATTGCTGATGTCCGACAAGGTAGACGAATGGTTGCTGGGCAGCCTGACTGAGTTTGAAGGCAAAAAACTGCAATCCATCGCCAAGGGTGATTTGGACCTCGGCAAGCTGGAAGACGAAGCCGACAAAGAAGCCCAAAAACAGGTTGAAGAACAAGCCAAAGACCTGGTCGAGCGCATTAAAACAGCTCTGGGCGAGACAGTGAAAGAAGTGAAAGTGACTCACCGTTTGACCGATTCACCCGCTTGTTTGGTAGCTGGCGAGCATGACCTCTCCGGCAACCTGGCGCGTATCCTCAAGGCCGCTGGCCAAAAAGCGCCAGACAGCAAACCGATTTTGGAAATCAACCCGACCCACCGTCTGGTTGAAAAACTAAAAGCTGAAAGCGACGATGCCAAGTTTGCCGATTATGCGCATGTGCTGTTTGACCAGGCGTTACTGGCAGAAGGCGGGCAATTGGAAGATCCGGCTAGTTTTGTGAAGCGGATGAATAGCTTAATTTTGTAGTTGTTCTGAACTTGAAGTATCAGAAAAAGCCACCTGAAAAGGTGGCTTTTTTGTTTTGCAATGACGATTAATTCCCGGTCTCGGCATAG
>CAKZJM010000169.1 GCA_936943315.1 uncultured Methylophilus sp.
GTCAGTTTCTGAGTTCACTTCGATCAAAGTACCCAGTTTGCCGTCTGCCGTAATACTGATACCCACTGTACCTTCAGCGGCTACGCGACCAGCTGCTTTGCTTGCTTTATTACCAAAACGGACGCGCAAAATTTCTTCAGCACGGGTCATGTCGCCTTCAGCTTCAGTCAGTGCTTTTTTACAGTCCATCATTGGGGCATCGGTGCGCTCACGTAAGTCTTTCACCATGCTTGCGGTAATTTCAGCCATTTATTACTCCTTTTGTTAGGATTCCTGCATTGAGGATAATCATTCAGGATTTGTCTAAGAATTCTTTTAACGACAATACACCGACTCTGTGTCAGTCATATTGCATGCGACGCAATAGAAAAAGGGGCGCATCGCCCCTTTTTCAGCCAAGCGTAATTACTCGGCAGTCGCCTCAGCCACAGGAGCTGTTTCTTCCTGTGCGGCTTTTACAATTTCAGAAATCGCATTGGCACGACCTTCCAGCACAGCATCAGCCATGCCACGTGCATACAAACGAATCGCACGTGAAGAGTCATCGTTACCAGGGATCACATAGGTAATGCCGTCTGGAGAGTTGTTGGTATCCACGATACCAATCACTGGGATACCCAGTTTGCGTGCTTCAGTAATCGCGCCGCTTTCGTGACCGACGTCGATGACGAAAATCGCATCTGGCAAGCCGCCCATCTCTTTAATACCACCAATGGAACGCTCGAGTTTTTCGATCTCGCGCTTGATACCCAAGGCTTCTTTTTTGCCGAACTTGTCGATGCTGCCATCGATCATCATAGCTTCAAAGTCTTGCAAACGCTTGATAGATTGCTTAACGGTTTTGAAGTTTGTCAGCATACCACCCAACCAACGGTGATTCACGTATGCACAACCAGCGCGCTGCGCTTCTTCTTTAACGATATCGCGGGCTTGACGCTTGGTGCCCACGAACAGAATACGGCCCTTGTTTGCTGCCAGAGTACGCACATATTTCTGTGCTTCTTCAAACAGTGGCAATGTTTTTTCAAGGTTAACGATATGGATTTTGTTACGATCACCAAAAATGAACTCAGCCATTTTCGGGTTCCAGTAACGGGTTTGGTGACCGAAGTGAACACCGGCCTCCAACATTTGACGCATAGTCACGGACATGATTTTATCTTTCCATTCAAAGGGTTATTCATTAACATGCAATCAAAAACACCCCTTAAAGGGCACCCAATGTGATTACATGCAAGTTAATTGACAAAAAAGCCAATCCAAAATTATAGCGCTTAAATCAATGATATTCAAGCACTTACGACACCAGCGGTCAAAGCGTTGCTGGTGTCCCCGTCAGGACTCGAACCTGAAACTAGCCCTTAGGAGGGGCTGGTGATATCCTGTTTCACCACGAGGACAGCGGCGCTATTTTAAACGCTTGCTGCCAAAACGCCTACCCCAATCATCACAAAATCAAGCTTGCCGAGTGGCACGGCATATGAGTAACATGCCAATTTCAATCGATTTTTTTAAAACAACTCAATGAACAGTGACGCGATTAACCACTATGCTGCCGCCATCCGCAGTGGGATTCTTTCCCACGAAGCAGATATCGAATGCCTGGACCGTGAAATTGGTGATGGTGACCATTACATCAACATGAAGCGCGGATGCGAGGCCATTGCTGGCCTGGCTGACGAACTCCATGCCTTGCCTGCGGCGGATGCGCTCAATAAAATCGGTATGAAACTACTGAGTACCATTGGTGGCGCTTCTGGGCCGCTGTTTGCCAGTTTCTTCATGAGCATGAGTAAAACACTGAAAGCCAGTGAATCGGCGGGCACATTACAGATTGCGCTTGCTTTTGAGGCGGGTGTGCACGCAATCATGCAACGGGGCAAGGCACAAGCCGGTGAAAAAACCATGCTGGATGTGCTGATTCCAGTGGCAGACATCTTTAAACAAATGGCGGAGCAAGACAAATCCAGCCGTGACATTGCGACCGCACTCAAAGAGGTGGCGAGTAGCGGATTAGAATCTACGCGCAACATGCTGGCCACCAAAGGCCGGGCATCAGGGCTG
>CAKZJM010000170.1 GCA_936943315.1 uncultured Methylophilus sp.
GTATCTTGTCAGGTATCGGCGGTTGGGCTGGTGTTGCGATGAACTTGGGTATGACTAACGACACAGACGCACTGGGTGCTGCTGGTGGTTACAAAGAGTTGACCAAGTACAACGCTGCTCCTGGCGGCGGTGCATTGAACGTGTTCACACTGTAATTTGAGCTTGTCTTAAATTTAAGTGTAACGTAGTAATACGTTGACTCCTCAACACCCTGCTTCGGCAGGGTGTTTTTTTTCATGAAATTCATGATTAAAAAGCGGTGCAATCAATTTAAATGAGTTTTGACTACAAATCAAAACGCATTCACGATAAGATGATTGAGTTTGTCGTCGATAGGCCGAACTTTTAAGTGCCGCCAAGCTCCAAAAGCGACAGGAAACAATCACAAAAAGGATGGAAATTAAAATGAGAATGACATGGAATATACTGGGTGCGTTTGCGATGATGTTAGCCACACAAAGTGTGGTGTTTGCTGAGGAAATTGATATCCCGTCTATCAACCCCGACGAAGGCCGTATTGGTGAAGTACGTCGAGTGGCAGATGAGTCTGAATTTAAAGTGTGTTCCGACCCGGATAACATGCCTTACTCCAATTTGAAGTTGGAAGGTTTTGAAGACAAGATCGCCAAGGTTCTGGCAGATGATCTCGGCAAGAAATTGACTTTTCAATATGCATATAACCGCCAGGGTTTTTTACGTAACACGATCAACGCAATGCGATGTGATGTGATTATCGGCATGACTTCAGATTTTGATGGCTTGAGAACCTCTAAGCCATACTACCGTTCCGGCCATGTATTTGTCTGGCGTAAAGACAGCAACTACGACATCACCAACTGGGATTCCCCAGACTTGAAAAAAGGCATCATTGGGATCGTAGATAAAAGTCCTGCAACGATTCCTTTAAATGACTATAACTTGATGACCAATGCCCGTCCTTACCGCTTGCAGCGCGATTTGAATCTGCCGACCAGTTTTATTATTGATGACCTGGTGGCGGGTAAAATTGATGTGGCCGTGATGTGGGGTCCAATTGCCGGTTATTTTGCGAAAAACTCAAAAGTGCCTTTGGAGGTCCGCCTGATTCCAGAATATAACAAGGTAAACCTGAAAGGTAAGGAGTACTGGAACATTTCTGTGGCTGTCCGTATGAAAGATAAAGACCGTATCAAAATGATTAACGAATCGCTGGAACGTAACAAAGACAAGATTGACGCGATTCTGAAGGAATACGGCATTCCTACGGTGCCAGTGGTCGATGGGGATAGTGTGTACAAAAAATAACACATCTCATGAAAAAGATTTAAAAACAGACAGTTGCTAATGACAAGCAAAACAAAACACAGTAAAATCGTTGGCTTGTTTTGAGATGGCTGTGTGAAACATTCTGTAACGTGATTCGGAAATATTCGTCAACCGTTTCTGGAACGATTCGTTAAATGAGCATACGTTAATTATTTGGTTTTTCAGTTAGCGTCGCTCATTTTGTTTAGGATTAGGAGAAAACATGTTAGGCAACACATTTAAATCAGCATTGTTGGTTTCCTTGATGGCATTTGCCACAGGTGCAATGGCTGATATTACTTTTTCAGCTACTCAAGACGGCTCTACCATCAATATCGACAAAGCAATGTTTGATACAGACGCAGCTAAAGAATTCCTGGCGACTGGTAAAAACCCTTACATCGGTAACGATGAAGCGATCAAAAAAGGCAAAAAGATTTTTAACCTGTACTCATGCGTGGCCTGTCACGGTGGTAAAGGTGAAGGTGCTGTAGGCCCAGGCTTGATCGGTGCTAACTTCCGTTATGCCAAGAATGCAACAAATAAAGGTATGTTTGAAACAATCTGGCACGGTACCAACGGCGGTATGGGTGCTAAAGGCTTTGGCCTGATGGCTCCAGATGACGGTATCAAACCTGATGAATTGCTGAAAGTGATTGCATACATTCGTAGCAATAGTAACGTAGGCACCACAGGTAACGAGTAATTCGTTGCGAATAAAAACGGTCACTGAGGTGACCGTTTTTTGTTTTTATGGCACAATAAATACACATGGTTTTATTATAAAAAACAATTAAAAACCATTTGATTTCAAAGAACATTAGATATCAGGAAAGATGGGGGTAATCATGAGAAGTATGCTTTTAACGGCGCTGCTTGCTGCGATGGTAGCGGCTTGTAGCAATGGCGGACAATCATCGGGTGCAAGCGCAGAGGCTGGCGGTGATGTCAAAGCGATCCAGTTTGTGGCAACACAAGATGGCGCGCCTATGGAAATTGATCAGAAAATGTTTGATACACCTGCGGCCAAGGAATTTTTGGCAACGGGTAAGAATCCATACATTGGTAACGAAGAAGCCATTAAAGAAGGCAAAAAGAAGTTTAACCTGTTTTCATGCGTGGCTTGCCACGGTGGACACGGAGAGGGCGCAGTGGGTCCTGGCTTGATCGGCGAGAATTTCCGGTATGCTAAAAATGCAACAAATAAAGGGATGTTTGAAACCATTTGGCATGGGACCAATGGCGGGATGGGTGCCAAAGGATTTGGTTTGATGGCGCCAGATGATGGCTTGAAACCAGATGATGTTTTAAAGGTCATCGCGTTTATCCGTAGTCATGCCAAAATCACTGGTAACGAGTAACGGTATAATTGAAGTGTTGTGCGCGCTTGGCAGTACGGCAGGCGCGCTTTTTTATTGAAGGATCGAAGCGTGAGCGTAACAGACGAAAATGATTTACACCATGTCATCATTGTGGGTGGCGGTGCTGGTGGCTTGGAATTGGCGACCAAGCTAGGTGATTCTCTGGGCAAAAAGAAGAAAGCGCGTATTACACTAATTGATGCGACCAGAACGCATGTGTGGAAGCCTTTGCTGCATGAAATTGCCGCAGGCAGTATGGACCCCGATCGGCATGAGCTCGAATATCTGGCGCAGGCGCATTGGCACCATTTTAAATTCCGTTTAGGACGCATGGACGGTTTAAACCGCAGCACACGCGAGGTTTTCCTGGCGCCTGTGCATGATGAAGATGGTAATGAGATTATTGCGCGGCGCTCTTTTAAATACGATACGCTGATTATTGCTGTCGGCAGCACCACCAATGATTTTGGGATTAAAGGCGCCCGTGAGTATTCCATTGCACTGGATACGCAGGCGCAAGCGCAAAAATTCCACCGTTATCTGCATAATGCATTGTTGCG
>CAKZJM010000171.1 GCA_936943315.1 uncultured Methylophilus sp.
ATGAGACCTTATGTTCCGAACAATCTAAAACACTTTTTCGTTTTTGAATTTGTTGACGATGGCTTTTTTGAGGGCGGGAATGCCGCTCACAGGCGTGTATTTGGTGTATCCGGCATCAATCGCTGCTTTGGCGGCATCTTTAATATGCTGTGGCGTATCAAAGTCTGGCTCACCAGCCGCCAGGCCGATAATCGGGCGGCCTTCGGATTTATATTTGGCCGCTTTGGCAGTAATTGCCAAGGTTGGGGATTCTTTAATGGATAACACGCGTGCAGACAGCACGTTGGCGGCAGCTTGGCTCAAGATTGCTTCCCTTGTTGGTCGTATTTGCTTGGGCAGGCCTGGATGTTAAAAGGCCTGCAAAAAAATGAAAAACGCAACATTTTACGCAAAAACAACCGGCTGTGGAAGCCGGTGGCACTGTTTTATTGGCAAAACAAACGGTTATTTGTGGCAGTCTTTTTCACAACCCAGAAAAGCCTGGTAAGCAGATACCAGCAATGGATTGATTTGCTGCAATTGGGTTTCTACCGCCTGAACGGTTTTCGTATCGCCTAATTGCTGGGCAATTTCGCCGCGCCTGAACCAGGCCTCCACAAATTGCTTGTCCAGACTGGTGGCTTTGTCGAATGAAACGGCGGCCGATTCTAACTGTTTTAAAGACTGTTGCGACATGCCCAAACTGAACCAGGCATCGGCACTCGTGACTTCTTGCTGCGTCCATAAGGTGCTCACCTTTTCCATGGCTAGCCAGTCTTGTCTGGCCTCAAACACTGCGGCACGCATGTAAAAAGGCTTTTTGTCTTCATCTTCCTCCCACAAGGCTTTGCCACTCACCGGAAACGCGGTGCTGGCCGGCATGTTTTCTAGTGTTTCCAGCCACTCCACCGGTAACGCGAAATGAATGCTGCCGCCATGCCCCGCAGTTTTAAAGGTATTGATGCCAACCAAACGGCCTTCCATGTCGAACAGGCCACTACCGCTGGCGCCCATCAAGAATTTGGCGCCGCTGCGTATCATGTTGCCTGAGGGAGTAGGGTATAAACCCTGGATCTCGCCCACAGACGTGATGGGCGCCGGGACGCCGTTGGAATGGCCAATGGCTGTGATTTCCTGCCCGCGTGTCAACGAGTAACTGTTGCCACGGGGAACTGCCTTGAACGGCATGTTGTGCGTGCTGACCAGGCACAGGTCATGCCAGGCATCGGCACGGACTTCAGTAATGGGGTAACTATCTTCACCGCGTGAAACCCAGGGTTGTTTGGTGGCACGCAGTACATGGCAATTGGTGATCACACTGTTGTCGCCAACCACGACGCCTGAACCGTAAGCCATGCCGCCGTCCTGATTGTAACCGCGTATCATGACGACGCCAAAATACGCTTCCATCAGCGCTTGCTGGTTATAAGCGTTTGCAGCTGAGGCCGTGAGCGCCAACCATGCCAGTAATAAATATTTCACCTAAACCCCCGGGGCCTGTTTTATTGTTGTTGAACTGACTGGTGCTTGCGTTAAAAGTTCACGCACAAAGTAAGCGTACAGAATGTAAATCATACGCCTGAGATGGCAAAAACAGTTAAAATAGAGTTTATACCATTCTTGTTTTCAGATTGTTCGCGTGATTGTCACTTTCCCCGGCAGTAAATACGAATTGCATCAGCCTTTTCCGCCAGCAGGCGATCAGCCGCAGGCCATTGAGAAATTGACGCAAGGCATTCACGATGGCCTGAAGTTCCAGACCTTGTTAGGGGTGACTGGCTCGGGTAAAACCTACACCATGGCCAACGTGATTGCGCGCACTGGTAAGCCGGCGATTGTCATGGCCCCGAACAAGACGCTGGCCGCTCAGCTGTATAGCGAGTTCAGGGAATTCTTCCCCAATAATGCGGTGGAGTACTTCGTCAGCTACTACGATTACTACCAGCCTGAAGCCTACGTGCCATCACGCGATCTGTTTATTGAAAAAGACTCCAGTATTAACGACCATATTGAGCAGATGCGTTTGTCGGCCACTAAAGCCTTGCTTGAGCGTGAAGATGCGGTGATTGTGGCGACGGTTTCCGCCATTTATGGTATCGGTGACCCTGGCGAATACCATGGCATGGTGCTGCACATTCATCAGGGTAAAAAAATCACCCAAAAAGACGTGGTGGCGCACCTGATTGCCATGCAATATGACCGCAACGATTTCGATTTCAGCCGGGGCTGTTTCCGGGTGCGGGGTGATATTATTGATGTGTTCCCTTCTGAAAACAGCGAAACTGCCGTCCGTATCAATCTGTTTGATGATGAAATTGATACGATTCAACTGTTTGATCCGCTGACAGGTCAAGTCTTCAACAAAATTCATAACTTCCGCATTTTCCCTTCCAGCCATTATGTGACTGCGCGTGAAGCCACGGTGCGGGCGATGGAAACCATCAAGGAAGAGCTGCGCCAGCGCGTCAGTTTTTTCCTCAGCGAAAACAAACTGGTGGAAGCGCAGCGCATAGAACAGCGTACGCGGTTCGACCTCGAAATGCTCAATGAGATTGGTTTTTGCAAAGGCATTGAAAACTATAGCCGCCACCTGACTGGCCGCAATCCGGGTGATCCGCCGCCTACGCTGATTGATTACCTGCCGCAGCAGGCCCTGATGATCATAGACGAAAGTCATGTGACCGTGCCGCAGATTGGCGGTATGTACCTGGGAGACCGTTCGCGTAAATCTAACCTGGTCGATTATGGCTGGCGTTTGCCTTCAGCCATGGATAACCGGCCGCTCAAATTTGAAGAGTTTGAGCGCATTATGCGGCAATGCGTGTTTGTGTCGGCGACGCCTGCCAATTACGAAAAAGAGCATCAGCAGCAAGTCGTGGAGATGATTGCGCGGCCGACTGGTCTGGTGGATCCTGAAATTACCGTTAAACCGGCGGATACCCAGGTGGACGACCTGCTGGGCGAAATCAAGCTGCGTGTAGAAGTGGGCGAGCGCGTACTGGCGACGACACTGACCAAGCGGATGGCAGAAGACCTGACCGATTACCTCAGTGAACATGGCGTCAAGGTACGCTATTTGCATAGCGATATTGATACGGTGGAGCGCGTTGAAATTATCCGTGACTTGCGCCTGGGCGAGTTTGATGTGCTGGTCGGCATCAACCTGCTGCGTGAAGGTCTGGATATCCCGGAAGTTTCCCTGGTCGCGGTGCTGGATGCGGACAAAGAGGGCTTTTTGCGCTCTGAACGCTCATTAATTCAGACGGCTGGCCGCGCGGCACGTAACCTCAACGGCAGGGTGATTTTTTATGCTAACAGCATTACCCGCAGCATGAAGCTGGCCATGGATGAGGCGGACCGCAGGCGTAAGATCCAGATGGCGTTTAACGCTGAGCATGGCATCACGCCTAAAGGCGTGACCAAACGCATCAAGGATATTATTGAAGGCGTTTACGATAAAGATGAAGCCCAGCGGGAACGTAAGGCGGCTCAAGAGCAGGCCAGTTATGAAAGCATGAGCGAGAAGGCGCTGACCAAAGAACTCAAGCGCATAGAAAAAGCCATGCATGATGCCGCTAAAAACCTGGAATTTGAAAAGGCCGCACAATACCGCGACCAGTTGAAAAAACTTAAGTTACAGGCATTTGGTGCCGAAGTAGAAGATTTGAAATGAGTGTGTTTAATACCTGCATTGGTTCGGTGGCGGCAGTGTGTACCACCCTGGCATTTGTGCCACAAGTCATCCAGTCTTGGCGTACACGGGATTTAAGCGGGATTTCCTTGCCCATGTACCTGATTTTTACCACGGGCGTGGTGTTGTGGTTGATCTACGGCATTTTGATCCAGGATTGGCCGGTGATTATTGCGAATGCCGTGACGGCTGTTCTGGCGAGCACAGTTCTTTTATTAAAATTGAAATCTATATTTATAATTTAAGTCAGATGACTATCCCTTATATTTTTTATATTTCTTATAATGACCTTTATTTTTAGGATACGACCATGAAAAAAATTACAAAAGCAGTCTTCCCCGTCGCTGGCCTCGGTACGCGTTTTTTACCGGCGACTAAAGCCAGCCCCAAGGAAATGCTGCCTGTGGTTGATAAACCGCTGATTCAATATGCGGCTGAAGAAGCCATTGCCGCGGGTGCGACTGAACTGATTTTTATCACCGGCCGTAACAAGCGCTCGATTGCCGACCATTTTGACAAAGCTTATGAGCTGGAAGCCGAGCTCGAAGCAGCGGGCAAGCAAAAGTTGCTGGACATCGTCCACAGCATTTTGCCTAAAGGGGTCAGTTGCGTATTTATCCGTCAGTCACAAGCCCTGGGGTTGGGACATGCCGTGTTATGCGCCAAGCCTGTTGTCGGCGATGAGCCATTCTCTGTATTGCTTGCGGATGACTTGCTGGTAGGTGATGTCTCCATCACCAAGCAGATGGTGGATATGTATGAAAAAGAGCAATGCTCCATTTTAGGCATTGAAACGGTCGCGCCAGAAGAAACCAGCAGCTATGGTGTGGTGGATGCGACTGCAGAAACGGATGATTTGTTACTGGTGAAAGGCATGGTTGAAAAACCAAAACCAGAAGAAGCGCCTTCTAACTTGGCGGTGGTTGGCCGCTATGTGCTGAGCCCACGTATTTTTGATTGCCTGGAGCATGTCAAACCAGGTAAGGGCGGTGAGATTCAATTAACTGACGGTATCTCAGCCCTGATGCAATATGAGAAAGTAAAAGCCTACCGTTACAAGGGTAAGCGCTATGACTGCGGCAGCAAACTGGGCTTTATGCAGGCCAACGTAGAGTTGGGTCTTCAGCATCCTGAAATTGCTGAGAGCTTTAAAGCCTACCTCAAAACCCTCAACGTCTAATTCCCATGTCGGCCCCTCAGGCGCAGGCGCCATCCCACTGGATGGCGCATTCTGATGTTGTGTTTACAGCAGACGAAGTGCATGCTGCGATCGACCGCATGGCAAGGCAATTGCAGCAAAACATCGCAGCGGAATCTGTCGTGTTGTTATGTGTCATGCGCGGTGGCTTGTACCTCGCAGGCCAACTGATGAGCCGGCTGCCTATACCGGCGCGCATAGACTACCTGCAAGCCAACCGTTATCACGGAACCACTGGTCAAGAGATTGTGTGGAGCAAACAAC
>CAKZJM010000172.1 GCA_936943315.1 uncultured Methylophilus sp.
CACGTTGAATCGCCATTCAGTATGCGGCGAAGCGGCAATCGAAGAGATAATGGAATGCTTTGCTAGTTCTGCTGGCTGCTGAGGGATCCCAAATTTTTCAAGATAGGCAGGCGATGCACATAACACCCGCCTCACTTCGCCGACCTTGATGGCGCGCAGGCCAGAATCAGGCAAGTGGCCGATGCGGATAGCCACATCCATCCCTTCATCCACCAGGTTGGTGACTCGGTCCACCAGATGCGCCACCATTTTCACTTGAGGATAACGTTGCATGTAGTCAATCACGCAAGGCATGACAAACATGCGCCCAAACATCACTGGCGCCGTGATGGAGAGTATGCCGCGCGGTGTAGCGTTACTTTCTGCCACCGCTTCATTGGCTTCTGCAATGCTTGCCAGAATCGCCCGCACATTGTCGTAATATTGGCGTCCGGCATCAGTAAACCGCACATTGCGCGTCGTTCTTTGTAACAGCCTGGCACCCAACTGCTCTTCGAGCGCGACCACCGCGCGCGTGACCGCGGCGGGCGAAAGGTCAAGCTTGCGCGAAGCCGCGGCAAACCCGCCTTCTTCAGCAACGCTGGCAAACACCCGCATTAAATGAAACTGGTCGATCTTATTTCTCCCCTGATATTGGCCGAATTTTCCGGCCATGATTTCGCCCATTATTTCTGATGGCGAAATAATCTATTGCGGCCCGCCACGCTGCTCTCTCCCACATTATTTACTAAACTCTGGCTGTGAGTAAACAAACCAAGGAGAAAATCATGAGTGCACCATTAGCTTCAACATTCGTTTCACCTAACTTCGTTTCTCCTAGCGAGGTTGTATTCACTCCTGCGGTGAAAGCCCGGCAAACACAATATGGTTCCAGGGCGGGCTATGCCAATTTTGAAACAACACGCGGCTGGGAGTCCCGCGTCACGCCCATCCTGGCCGAATTTATTGCCGCACAAACCAGCTTTTACATGGCCACCGCCAATACCGATGGCCAGCCTTACATGCAACACAGAGGGGGACCGCGCGGCTTTTTGCATGTGCTCGATGAACACACCCTGGCTTTTGCCGATTATGCAGGTAACAAACAGTACATCACAGCAGGCAACCTGGATGACAATCCCAAAGCGCAGCTATTCTTGATGGACTACGCCAATGCTCAACGCGTCAAAATCTGGGGTGAGGCCAAAGTGGTGACAGGTGACCCGGCGTTAACCGCACGTGTATCATCGCTAGAGTATGCAGCAAAAGTTGAGCGCGTGATTGTGTTTACCATCAAAGCCTGGGATGCAAATTGCCCCAAGCACATTCCGCAACTGCTCAAGGCAGAAGATGTGGTGGCAGCGATTAACGAGCGCGACCAAAAGATTGCCGCGCTAGAAAGCCGCTTGCAAGAGCTGGAAGAAAAACTGTTGGGTTAAGGGTTAGCGTTTTAAACCGAGAAAATGAAATGGCTGCCATACGAGGCAGCCATTTTTATGATGGATGATTATCCGCGCCCTGAACACAGGGGTGAAAATCAGCTATTTACAGATAGCTGAATACGCCATTTGAAGACTGCGCTTTCAGGCGCTCGACCAGCAGCGAAGCCAATTGCGGATTATTTTTCACCTGTTGAGCCAACTGCGTATACAACTCTACATTTTCTGCCGAGGCAGAATTGCCTAATGACACTTTAGCGCTGGCGCTGTTGTTATTGATTTGCGATAACACCTGGTTAATGATGCCCGAAGTATAGTTTTTAGTATCGCTAGCAGCATCGGCATCACCCGCAGAAAGATAACTGAGCAGGCTGGATAACTTGTTATTGACTGACACGGCGCTGCTGGCATTGGTGTCTGTACCAGAAGCCAGCTTGGTCAATTGCAGCCAGGCCAATGGCGTGGTCGGGTCACCAGCCTCAGCTTGTGCCGGATTCACCACTTGCCAGGCAGACTTGATATCGTCTTTCTTTAAGGCCTGACCAATCTTGAAAAGAGGGCTATTAGTATCAATCGTCTTCACTTGGCTCAGTTTAGAAAAAGCATCTTTCGCCGCTTTCAAGTCGCCTGATTTCAACGCGCTATCCAGCGCCACGACATTCTGTTTAGCCTGCTGCCAGTTGGGTGTAGTTTGAACTTGATTGGCACTATATGCGCTCACACCGTTTACCGCCATGACGCCTCCTATTTCATTGGGCTTTATATTTGCCATCAATATAAAGCCTACGTCATGACTTTATTTATTGAATTAGCCGGATGAATACAGGCCAATTAGATAGTTGGCGCACTACCCATTATTTATCCTGAGAGTAAATCAGGCAAGCGTAGGCACCAATGGTGATGGGCGCTGAGAAGTCATAGCCATCTTTCCCCTCTTCATTTGCAGTGATATCCGCAGAAGGGGTTTCGTCCAGTTGCTCGTTGTATAACCCGGCATCGTTGTTGAAACGCAGCTTCCACTGGCCGCCATGAGGCAGGCCGATGACATAATTTTCTTTGCGGCCTTCGGCAAAGTTAAAGACGACGATCACATCGTCACCGGTGCCGCCTTCTTTCCAGCGGTGCATGGCGATCAACTTATCGTTGTCGTTCACGTGATAAACAGAGGTATGCTGCCCGGTGAGGCCTGCTGAAAACCTGGACTTATTCAAGCGCAGGTTGATCAGGTCGCGGTACATGGTGGTGATGTCGGCGTATTCTTCGGCACGTTGCCAGTCGATGGGACGGTCATCGCGGAACCATTGGTCACGCAAAAACTCTTGTCCTTGAAACAGCATGGGAATCCCCGGCGCGGTCATGACCAGCGCGGCCCCCAGGCATGAGCGCTTGATGGCGTAGCGGCCGGGCTGTTCGCTTGGGTCAATTTCTGAAACCAGGCGTTGCTTGCCGTTGGCGACTTCGTCGTGTGACTCGGTATAGATCACGCGCTGAAACGCATCGTGGTTGTATTGGTTGAGCAATGCATCGCGCACGGCTGCCATGGAGCGGTTGGCATCATCCATTTCGATGAGCGCTTCACGGATAGGATGCACAAAACCGGCATCCCACTGGCTGCCAAAATGGGCACCGCCGTCGTCACGCTTTAAGGTGAGTTCTGCGCTATTTTGCAAGTCTTCGGCAATGGTGATTTTGCCGGGATGGCGCGCCTCAACTTCACTATTGATCCATTGCAGCAGGCTCCAGCCTTCGGCAATCAGGTTCTGCGCGCTGGCTTCTACACTGCGTATGTAGAGTGTCATATCATAGCGCAGGCCGTCAGCCTGGTAATCATCCAGCCACATCATGGCGTTATCAAAAATATATTTACGGACTTCGCCGCGACCATAGTCTGGGCGGGTGTCGCCCCACGGCGTGGCAGAACGCCAGTCGTTATAAAAATAAATGCCGCCTTTGTTATTCTCGTGCCAGCCGTCAAACTGCCACAAACTGATATCAGAAGGGCCAAAGTGGTTATAGACCACATCGACTATCACGGCGATACCGAGCTCATGGGCTGCATTCACAAAGCGTTTAAAGGCCTCAGCCCCACCATAGGCACTTTCAACGGCATAAGGATGCGCCGGGTTGTAGCCCCAAGAATAATCTCCGGCAAACTCGGCAATCGGCATCACTTCGACGGCATTAATACCCAAAGCTTTCAGGTGAGGTAAGCGCTCAATCGCTGTGTCGAGTGTGCCCACCTTGCCGTCTTTGGCATGAAAGGTACCGATGTGCAGTTCGTAGATGACCAGCTCATTCCAGGGGGAAATTTCGAAAGGCGTGGCGGATGGCTCAAACAAATCAATAGCAGGGATCACGCCATTACCAACTGAGTTGGTCACAATCTTGGCATAAGGGTCTATGCGTTCTAGCTGCTGTTCACCATTGACCAAGTGAAACTTGTATTCATCTCCAGGTTTGGCGTTAGAAATATTGATATACCAATAGCCATGCTCTTCCTGGCTGCATGCATCCACGCCTGGTTGCCAGTCATTGAATGTTCCAATGACAGAAACCTGTTGTGCATTCGGTGCCCACACCCTGAAAGCAACGCCATCCTCATCCGGGATAGCCCCCATGCCTGGCAGAGGGTCAATGACAGGATCATTTAATTGTTGGGCGCTGGCGGTAGTCATACGTGTTCTCCTGGAGGGATTGAGCGATCACAGAATGAGTCTGTGCAACGACCAATAATGTATATAAGCCACGCACCCGAAAAAAGGCGTTTTATTCTGATAATTTTGTCAGCATTGTCTGTCAAGCTCACCTGCGTTGATGACATAGAACATGCGTGCTATTCAATGATCTCGCCGTCTATGCACTTGATTGAGCCACTTTGAGACCACGCAAAAAACCCTCTCGCTTTCGCAAGAGGGGCAAGGTACCTTTGGAGATCCTTCAAAGGTTCAATACGGTAATATTTATTCGATCGCAGGAGGCGAAAGAGAAGAAAAATCAGGGTCTGTTTCTGCACGCTGGGCAGACTCTATGTTTTCAGTGTGGTTCATACCTCGTGACGCATTCAATGCCTGGGCCACTCTTTCAACATGTGCCTGGTCTGTGCTCACCAGGGCCTGCACTTCACCCTCTGGCATTTTGAGGATAATGGCATACCGTGGCTTGGTGGCCACCCAGGCGACGATACCCAATAAAATAAAACAACCGCCAAACGCAAAAAAGTCCCCCTCATCCAGCACAAGTAACATGCCAATGGCCAGACATACCATTGCCACCCAGCGATTAGGTTTCAATTTTTTGTAGGTTAACAGCGAGATTTGGTTGATCTCGTATAGCTCGCTTCTGACAATAAAGCGCGCTTTAGAAACGGTCACGCCGTCCTGGCTGAAAAAAACTTTTTGATCCATTCTTAATGACTCCTTT
>CAKZJM010000173.1 GCA_936943315.1 uncultured Methylophilus sp.
CCATGAATGCCGTGGTTGTGAAGGGCGATGCCGTTGGCCCCACCCTGTATTACGGTGCGGGTGCAGGTGCTGAGCCGACGGCGAGCGCCGTGGTCGCTGACCTGGTGGATATCGCCCGTTTGCAAGGGACTACTGCTGAGCAGCGTGTCGCTTACCTGGGCTATCAATTAGATCAGCAACAGGTATTGCCGGTGTTGCCGATTGCCGAAGTGCACTCAGCTTATTATTTGCGTCTGCATGCGTCTGATAAACCAGGCGTGATGGCCGATGTGACCAAGATTCTGGCAGACCTGCAGATTTCGATTGATGCCATGTTGCAAAAAGAACCGGCTGAAGGTGAATTAGAAGCAGATATCGTTATTCTGACCCACACCACACAAGAAAAAATCATGAATGCGGCCATTGGCAAGATCGAGGCATTGCCCGCGATTACCAAGTCAGTCATCAAAATCCGTATGGAAGCTTTGTCGCGCTAAGATCCTGCCGCTATTGAGATACAGTAGGTACGCTTTAATTGAAGAGTTGAACGCAATGAAATATATCAGTACCCGCGGGCAATCGCCTGCTTTAACGTTTAGTGAAATTCTGCTGGGTGGCTTGGCGCCAGACGGTGGCTTGTACTTGCCTGAAGAGTATCCGCAATTTACGGATGCTGACTTGAATGCCATGCGTGGCATGAACTACCGTGAGCTGGCCTTTGCCGTCTTGTCTCGCTTGGTCGACGACAGTGATATTCCTCACGCGGACCTCAAAGCGATTATTGATCAAACCTACCGTGCCGAGGTGTATCAGTATGCGCGCGCTGGTCAGAATGCTGAAGACATTACGCCTACGCTCAAACTGGAAGATAACCTGTATTTGTTAAGTCTTTCAAACGGCCCGACGCTGGCGTTTAAAGACATGGCCATGCAGTTGCTGGGCAACCTGTTTGAGTATGTGCTGACCAAAACTGGCCAGACGACCAATATCCTCGGTGCGACTTCTGGCGACACCGGTTCGGCGGCTGAGTATGCCATGCGCGGTAAAAAGGGCGTGCGTGTGTTTATGCTGTCCCCTTACCAGAAAATGAGCCGTTTCCAGACTGCGCAAATGTTCAGCTTGCAAGACGACAATATCTTCAACATTGCTGTCAAAGGCGTGTTTGATGACGCACAGGATATGGTAAAAGCGGTCTCCAATGACCATGCATTTAAAGCGCAATACAAAATTGGCGCGGTCAACTCAATTAACTGGGGCCGTATTGCTGCGCAGATTGTGTATTACTTTAAAGGCTATCTGGCGGTAACTAGCAACAATAGCCAGAAAGTGAGTTTTACCGTGCCTAGCGGC
The DNA here is from genome assembly GCA_936943315.1 of uncultured Methylophilus sp. GTDB lineage: Bacteria > Pseudomonadota > Gammaproteobacteria > Burkholderiales > Methylophilaceae > Methylophilus. The sequence goes on from CAKZJM010000173.1 coordinate 1,330, forward strand.
AACTTCGGCAATGTCTGCGCCGGTCACATCGCCCGCATGATGGGCTTGCCGATTGATCAGCTTGTTGTCGCCACCAATGAAAATGATGTGCTGGACGAGTTCTTTAATACTGGCGTTTATGCGCCGCGTGGCTCAGCCAACACGTACCACACTTCCAGCCCGTCTATGGATATTAGCAAGGCCTCAAACTTTGAGCGCTTTGTGTATGACCTGGTTGGCCAGGACAGTGCCCGCGTGCGTGAGTTATGGACGGCAGTCGACCATGGTGGCAAGTTTGACCTCAATGCAGACGGTATTTTTGAGAAAGTGGCTGACTTTGGGTTTGTCTCTGGACATAGCAACCACGCTAACCGCATGCAGACCATACGCTCCACCAAAGAAAAATATGGCGTGACCATTGATACACATACGGCCGACGGCCTGAAAGTGGCGCTTGAGCACCGCAAAGCCGATGTGCCCATGCTGGTACTGGAAACTGCTTTGCCAGCCAAATTTGAAGAGGCCATCGTCGAAGCGCTGGGAGAAAAGCCTGAGCGGCCAGCCAGCCTGGCAGGCCTTGAAGACCTGCCGCAAACATCCACAGTCATGGATGTGAGTGTAGACGCCATTAAAGCGTTTATTGCTGCAAATACCTAAGCCGATCTCTGACCAAGCCACCATCAGCCAGTTTAAGGAGTGCCACATGCAACAGTATCATGATCTATTGAACCACGTACTTGCGCATGGGCATGTCAAAACTGACCGCACTGGCACGGGGACCGTCTCGGTGTTTGGATACCAGATGCGCTTTAACTTGGCTGAAGGCTTCCCCTTACTCACCACCAAGAAAGTCCATTTAAAGTCGATTATTCATGAGCTGCTCTGGTTCTTACAGGGCAGTACCAATATTGCTTACCTCAAGGAAAATGGCGTCAGTATCTGGGACGAATGGGCGGATGAGCAGGGCAACCTGGGGCCGGTGTATGGTTACCAGTGGCGCAACTGGCCTAAACCGGATGGCTCGCATATTGACCAGATCACCCAAGTTATAAACCAGATCAAAAAAACACCAGATTCACGCCGTTTAATTGTTTCTGCCTGGAACGTGGCGGATGTTGAGCGCATGAAGCTGCCGCCGTGCCATGCTTTCTTTCAGTTTTATGTCGCTGACGGCAAGCTCTCTTGCCAGCTTTACCAGCGTAGCGCGGACATTTTCCTGGGTGTGCCTTTTAACATTGCTTCTTATGCACTACTGACTATGATGGTGGCGCAAGTGTGCGATTTGCAGCTGGGTGATTTTGTGCATACTCTCGGCGATGCGCATATTTACAGTAACCACATGGAGCAGGTTAAAGAGCAGTTGTCGCGTACACCCCGCGCGTTGCCTAGCATGCGTATTAATCCTGCCGTGAAAGACATTTTCTCCTTCAAGTTTGAAGATTTCACGCTGGAGAATTATGACCCTTATCCGGCCATTAAGGCGCCAGTGGCGGTGTAGTCCAGCGGCCGCTACTCAATTCAAAATGGCTGTTTTTAGCCATTTTGTTAACCAAGTGTAATATTTTCAAAAGCTTATCGCGTTTTTGATATCCTTCACAGCGTTGTGGACTTTTGTAATAGCGCGTCCTAGCGCCTGTTTCAAGATTTCATTCACGACTTTAAACAAGGAGATCATTATGCAAATTAAAGCGTCAATTCTGGCAGCCGCGGTATGCGGTTTATTGTCCGGTCAAGCATTTGCTGACCATGAAACCATCAAGCCTAAGGCTTACGATAGCTTGGGTAAATGCGTCAAAGCAGCATTGTCCAAACACGATGGCAAGATCGTTAAATTAGAAGCCAAGTCTGAGCGTAAACAGTTGGTGTATGAGTTTGATGTACAGTCCAACGATGGCAAAGCTTGGGATATCGAGTGCAGTGCTAAAACAGGCAAGGTCACTGAAGTAGAAGAAGAAGTGACTGCGGATGATGAAAGATTCAAGTCTTTGGCTAAAGTGTCTGAAGAAGACGCTAAAGCGACTGCATTGGCTGCACATCCCGGCAAAGTGGTTGAAGTTGAGTATGAATTAGAGCCAGATGGCAAAGCTTCTTACGAGTTTGACATCCTGGAAGCTGACAACGAAGAAGTGAAAGTCGAAGTAGATGCAACGACTGGCAAGATCGTTGAAACCAGCTACGAAGTGTATCAAATCGGTCAAGAATAATCCCTGATTGATTTTTGTACACAAATAAAAGGCACCGCAATTGCGGTGCCTTTTTTGCATGAGATCAATATGCAAGTGAGAGTGTCTACCCCGATGCCAGCGGAAATGCATTCTGCTGGCACCGGTCCTAGTGATAGTTCACTCCCTGTTAGATAACAGCATTCGCTGTGCCAACCCAGCCAGCACTTTATAACCGACTATTTTTTAAAGAGATTTTTCTTTAAACCAGCGTTTCTGAGGAATTTTGGGTGGTTGTTAATAGCCATGTGGCTGTTTTACTGCTCTCAGCTTACAGTGCTCAGCTTTGTTGCAGAAAACGATGGATGGTGGTCAGCAGTTTTTTATACTCGCCACGTTTAATCAGTTCGCTCTGAGCCAGCATATTCAGTAAGGCTGACTGTTGCTGCTGCTCATCGAGCGCTTCAATGAAGTCGTTAGAAAGCCCTAAGTTACTGGCGAAATAGCTCAGATTAAACCGATCGCAAAAGTCGCCATACAAACTGCCTAATAAATAACTTCTGGCATATTTTGCCGCCAGCGGCGTATGGCCTTGCACCTCTGGCAAGGCATTGCGTTGGTCATCGATCAGCAGCAGGCCATAGTCAGCGAGCTTTTGTGATAATAATGACTGCTCAGCCTCGACATCCTGAGGGTTAATGATACGCGTACTGTCGCACCAGACTGCCGCCACCGGGTAGTTTATACAATACTTTTCCACCTGTTCAATAAAGCGTTGGGCTTGGTGAGACGCAATCTCGGGTAAGCGTAGTACTGTGATGCCGTGTTTTTTAAGGTAGTGTTCCAGCGCGGTATTGACCACGGTATCCACCAGTAAATATTTTGTGCCAAGATTCAGGCTCTGTATCAGCGCGGTTTGCAAGGTTGGCCAGGCGCCGCAGGCGATCCTTTCCGGTGAAATCAGATAGCGCCGTTCATGGGCCAGCAAGTTGGCCAGCATGTGTTTCAGGTTGAAGAGGCCGGTCACATCGTAATCTTGCGGGCGAAGCTTGTGCATATGCAAGGCCACCCTGCGGATATGATGTACGCATACTTTCTGAATCAGTTGATGAATGCTGTAACGGGTATTGTCTGCCTGAGGGAGCGGGGTAGAGGTAGAGTGGTGTGATGCCGCTGGCGCTGCAGTGTTTGCAAGCACCGTCTCAGCCACAAACGTTCCGCGTTTGGGCTGGGTATAAATCAGACCTAGTGCAGACAATTCTTCATAGACGCGGGAAACGGTTTTACGGTTAATGCCCAGGCGTTGCGCAATATCGCGGGAGCTGGGTAGGGCGCTCCCGCCTAACCAGGAGCCGCCCTCTATCATGGTGCGGAAATGATCGGTCAGTTGTTGGTGGATGGAATGCGGGGATTCTTTATCCAGGACGAGTGAATAATGCCAGGGTCTCAGCACAGCCAGTGTCTACCTTATTAATCAAGTAAGCGAGTGACGCCCTGCATGGCGGCACGTTTACCTGAAGGGCACACTAGGACATGGCCTTCTCGATGGCAGCATGATACAAAAAAAAAGCAATTCAATAAAGTTTTAGGAAAAACTCCCTATCTGGCCCATGAATAAAACCGCAATCTGGCTGGGTGTCATACGCGATTATTTATATTACAGTTACATTCGCTTAATAAATGTAATGTTCAAGTAACATTAAGCTCTCTGGGATCCTAGTACCAGTGATAACTTAAGCACAATGCAATTTTCCTTCATGCTCAAGATTGCAATCTTGTGATTTATCTTTGGAGATATACTATGATCAACACCAAAACTGCTTTTGGTATCGCTGCTAGCGTTGCGCTGGCCTTGCCTGTGATGGCGTTTGCCGCTGCAGACCAAGAAGCTGCGATGAAAGATGCTAACAACTGGGCTCACCCACGTGGTCAACACAACAACCAGGGTTACAGCGCGCTGGCACAAATCAATAAAGGTAACGTTAAAAACCTGAAAATGGCCTGGACATTCGCCACTGGTGTAAACCGTGGTCACGAAGGTTCTCCAGTCGTGGTTGGCAACATGATGTACATCGTGACTGCTTTCCCAAACAACGTTTACGCCCTTGACCTGAACGACAACCAAAAAATCGTTTGGTCCTATTTCCCTAAACAAGACCCAAGCG